>JAJRST010000013.1 GCA_024278645.1 bacterium
ATGCCGCAATTCCACGATCAGCGGCTGCCGGTAAAATCCCGGGGGCTGTGAGAACAGCGGCGGTTGCAAGACCGGATAAGATCGCGCGGAATCGTTGGCGGCGCCCGGCGAGGCGCTGGCCAGCAGGGCCCATTGGGGGGCGCCATCGGGAAATCTCCCGAACGCTTGATCCGCACTCAACGACGGCAGGGAAACAGAATCCGCCATGCCTCCATCCGGCGTCATCAGCAAAAGCTTTTCGCCATCGGCGTTTATCTTGAAATTGGTGTGCAGTTCGGCGTTGCGACGGTTCTTATTCGATGCAAAGAGGATAAGAAAAGATCGCGGCTGCACAAGGACGCCGGGGAAAACCCATTTCCTCGGCTTGTTCGCATTATCGGACAGCGAATAACCGGCCAGGTTTATCGAATCGTCGCCGGCGTTGTACAATTCCAGCCAATCGGATGCATCCCCGTCTTCGTCGACCAGGGTTTGCACGTTCGAAGAGACAACTTCATTAATGACAATCTGCGCGGCACACACCACGGCCCTTGACGGCGCAAAAGCCAAACACGCAACAGTGCATACTACGCCGACGCAGAAATTGTACAACCTCCGAACGCTCATCAAATACTCTACTCAAATAATGCGGAAGTATAGCTGGAATTTTTGCTCGAGCAAAATAATTTTTAAAATGCGTGACGACCGATGGCATAAGAGCCAAAGATGACCAGCGTATAAGAACTGCAATTCATACAGCGATAGCGCCGGCTAGCGGGGATTAAGCGCATCCACCATTTTCGATGAACCCGCTGCAATTGTTCGCTTCCACAGGCCGGACATGCATGCGTAAGACTAACTCTCATTTTTACACCTCCAGGCCCCCCGGACCATAAACCCTTTACTCTTCTACTCGTTCATCAATATACAGGAAAGAATGAAATATGCGAAGGTTTTTTTAAGAATATTGCAAAAAGTCTTAATATTCGTAATCAACGACCGCATTTTGTTCGCGAATTTTACCGATAAACTCGGCGACGCGCACATGCTCCGGATGCACGCGATATGTTTGCAGATCATCGACGGATCGAAAATCTGAAACCAGAACCACGTCAAAGGCCGCCGCCGAATCGGCGATATTGACGCCAACCTCATAGCCCCGAATTTCGGGAATAATGGCTGGCAACGCCTCGAGTTTCTCGCGCAACAGTTGAATATTTTCTTCCTTGCTTCTTCCTTCCGCCGCCGCGATGCGCCACATAACGATGTGTTTTATCATAACGTCCTCTCAGAGATGTGCGATGACATTAATAATTTGATCGTGAAAAATGCCGTTGGTTGCAACGACGCCACGGTTTTCGCTCAACGTCCGCCCACGTGTAAAGTCCAGGGGTTTGCCAAAAACATCCGTCACCGCGCCGCCCGCTTCCCGCACAACGATGGCGCCGGCGGCGTGATCCCAGATCTTTTCCATATAGACGTCGTCCTTGGGGAAACGCAAATAGATCGAGACGTCGCCGCGGGCGACGGCCGCATATTTGCACTGGCTGTCCATGCGCAGCGGTTGCGCCGTGATGCCCAGGGCCGCGGAAATTCGCGCATGAACCGAGTGCGCGGAGTGCGTCGTCTCCACCGACTCGGCAAAACGCGCCTTTGCGGAGTCGTCATTGTCGTCGACATGAATGGGAACGACATGGCCGCCGTCCATATCGCACATAAAAGCGCCCTCATCTTTCACCGCATAGACAATACAGCCGGCGCCTTTTTCCGGCGCGTCAAAATCGAGCGGCAAGTTCGGACAGCCGAGAACGCCCAGCTTTATGTCGCCGTTCTCGATGAGCGCCAGGGCGACGGAATACTGCTCCTTGCGCAAAAAACCTTTGGTGCCGTCGATGGGATCGACCGTCCAATAACGCCCGTTGTAATCCGGCTCCGAGTTGCCTCGGGAGATCGCCCGCAGCATTTCCTCTTGCGTCAAATCCGCAAGCTGCTCGCGGACAAGCTCAAAGACCTTGTCGCGCATTTCGGCGTTTTCCCTCAGCGCGTCCGCATCCTCCTCGCCGACCAGCGGATCATCCGAGAATTGCGCGGCCAGAATGGAGCTGACAACCGCCTGGCTGCCGAAATCGGCGATGGTCACAGGAGAGCGATCTTTTTTCTGCAATGTATCGGATGTAACGAGTTTAAATTGTGCGCTCGAGCAAAGCTTTGACGCTTTGCGAACGGCGAGCAGTGCGGCATCGAGTTCTTTTTGAAAAGACATTCCTACTCCTGATGTTGATGATCGTTTAAATCGCCGCGGCTATTCATGAAAGCCCTTGTTGTGCAACAGTCTACAGGAAAACAGCCGGAATGCGGAGTCCCCCCTTTTCAGACTAGATCTCTTTTTGATAAAAACGGTATGTCTTGTATCGCTCCGCCTGCAAATGTTCCAGGGCGCCGATCATGCGCTGGTTCGTCTCCACGATGATCGAGCATTCGGATTCGGTGTAGCCAAGCTTTATTCCCTCTTCGATGGTGTTCAGGTAAAACAAAATATCCAATCCGCGGTGGCGATACTCCTTCAACACGCCCATGGCGATGGTGCGCAGGCGATTGATCTTTTTCATTTCCAGCAACATTTTAATGAGACCAAACGGAAACAGCCGCCCGTTTGCTTTTTTAAGCGCCGGGTTGGCATCCTTGGCCGTCAGCGAAAAGCCGACGCACTTGCCGTCGATGAATGCCAGATAGGTCAACTCGGGGACGACCACGTATTTGAGTTCTTCTTTCAAGTCCTCGAGCTGTCCTTCCGTAAAAGGCACGTGGCCCCAGTTTTCCATCCAGGCTTCGTTGAAAATCGGCCCGATCAGATCCACGGCTTTGTCGAGGTTTTTCATATCAATCTTTTCGATGCGAACGCCCTGCTTTATAATTCGCTCCCGTATTTTCATAAAGGAGGGTTTCAGCTCAACAGTGTTCCTGACCATGAAGGCGAACCAGTCAATCGCCTTTTCAAAACCGGCGTTGACCAAAAGATCGTTGTAATATTGCGGGTTATACGGGAGCAAAACGACCGGCATGGAATCGAAGCCTTTATAAAGAAGGCCGCTGGTATCGTAAAGCGTGAAACTGTACGGCCCCTCGATGCGCTTTTTACCTTTTTCCTTTACCCAATCAATAGCGCGTTCAAACAGGGCGTCGGCGACGTTCCGGTCGTTCACGCATTCGAAAAAACCAAAACGCCCCGTGCGGTCGTCGCGATATTTTTCGTAATGATGATCGACGTGCGCGGTGATTCGTCCGACAGGCTCGTTGCCGTCATGGGCCAGAAACAGCTCCGCCTCGCCAAATTGAAAAAAAGTGCCCTTTTCCTTGTTCAGGATTTTCAATTGATCGGCGATAAGCGGCGGCACCCAATAAGGGTTGTCCTTGTAAATCTTCAACGGTAATTTGACAAATGTTTTCAGTTCCCTGGCCGTCTTCACGGGGCGCACATCAATACTCATAATAGTTCCTCCGTTTTTGATCCATTTCCCGCTCGCCTCCCGTCACCTTTTCGATTCCCATTCCAAATGCTGCTTGTCTGCTAATAATCTCTCCCTTAGCTGATCATAATCAATTTGTTGAACGCTGATCTCGTCTTCAATAGCCAGACATGCGGCAGTGGCCGCCGATTGGCCCAACACCATAAAAACCGGCTCCATTCGAATGGAGCCAAAAGCAATGTGCGAGGCAGACAAACAAACGGGCACAAGCAAATTTGAACACTCGCTCGTTTTAGGCGTGATTGAGAGATAGCTGATGGGATAAGGCTCAAACCCGCCAACTTGAACGTCGCCTTCATTTTTGACATAGCCATCTTTATTAATGTATCGTTGCACATGATGCGAGTCCATGGTATAGGCAGCCAACCCGATCGGCTGCGGGGCGATGCGTTCGCCACGACAATTGTGCTCGGTCATCACATAGTCGCTGACCATCCGTCGCGCTTCGCGAATATAGAGTTGAAACGGCCAACCCCCGCTGTCCACAAATTCGTCCTTTGCCAGCCCCCAACGACCAACCTCATTCCGAATGTGCGCGGGGACGCGTGGATGATTCGCCAACGTCCACATGAGGCCTTGCTGATAAAGAAGATGGGCCTGAAAAATCCTCTCGCGAACATCATAATCTCCCTCGGCCCAATTGTAATTTTGCCCGATAAAGTCGGTTGATACGCCGTGCTTGTTGTTTATATCGGTTTTCCTATTCGGCATACTGCTGTTGATCCACGGCACATTGTTCTCACCAGCCTCGAAATTTCGCAACAAGAGTTCATATTGTAAAGAGTCATAACCATCAGGTTTAACGAACGGAATACGGTTTTCCGGGACATCCGTCAAACACATACGAAAGCAATAGGCCTGAAGACGGGAATCGCCGCGGCCTTCCGCCCCCGGCCCGGTAGGATCGATGCCCGGCAGCAG
>JAJRST010000211.1 GCA_024278645.1 bacterium
ATCTTGACCCCGGGCGCGGCCTGGCGGCGTTTGTACTCGTTCACATCCACAAGACGGGCGATTTTTTTCACGGTCTTTTCGGCAAAGCCGGCGGCGACAATGTCCTCGACGCTTTTCAGCTCTTCGATGTACATCCGCAAAATTGTGTCCAGCTCGTCATAAGGCGGCAGGCTGTCCTGGTCTTTTTGATCCGGCCGCAGTTCGGCTGACGGCGCTTTTTCGATGATCGCCCTGGGAATGATATCTTTGCCGGCGAGCCGGTTGCGATACTCGGAAAGACGGTAGACCATCGTCTTGGTCACATCTTTGAGCGGCGAAAAGCCGCCCACCATGTCGCCGTAAATCGTGCAATAGCCGACGCTGACTTCGCTTTTGTTGCCGGTGGCCAGCGGCAGCCAGCCAAACTTGTTGGACAGCGCCATAATAATGGCGCCGCGGATGCGCGCTTGCAGGTTCTCTTCCGTAATGTCAAAAGGCAGGCCGTCGAAAACAGGGCGCAATTCCTCGAGATAGGTTTCATAGATATTCTTTATGGCGATGGCGTCAAGCTTGATGCCCAGGTTTTGCGCCAGACGCTCGGAATCTTTTACGCTGCCCTTGCTGCTGTACTGGGACGGCATGGTGACGCAGTTGACGTTTTGCGCTCCCAGGGCGTCGGCTGCAATGATTGCTACGAGCGCCGAGTCGATGCCGCCACTCAACCCGAACACCACCTGCTTAAAGCCGTTTTTTAAAACATAGTCGCGCAGGCCGAGGATAATGGCGCTGTAAATCTCTTCCTCCAAACTGTGCGGCTGCTGCTTTTTTTTCAGCGCCGGCAATGTTTTCGTTGGCGTAGAGACGGATTGTTTCAGGTTTACGATTTTGCAAGGCGAAAGGGGCGAGTGAAAGTTGTTGACAAGGAAGCGAAACGCCGGCGCTTTGCGCCGCTCCCGGAGCTCGGAGACGTCGATATCGCGGATGATGAAATCTTCCGCAAAAGCGGCGCTTTCAGCAATGACGGCTCCGCCCGGGTCGACGATCATACTCTGTCCGTCAAAAACCAGTTCATCCTGACCGCCGACAAGATTGTTATAGACGATAAAGGCGTGATTCTTTTTCGCCCGCCTCTGCATTAGATCAAGGCGTTCCCGCCTTTTGCTGAAATCATAAGGCGAGGCGCTGATGTTCAACAGAATTTCCGCCTTGCCTTCAAAGGCCTGCGCTTCGGTGACGGCGTCCGGGACCCAGATGTCTTCGCATACGCTGACGCCGATGAGAATGCCGTCCAGCTCGATGATGAGAGGGGAGCGGCCGGCTTCAAAATAACGCTCTTCGTCAAAGACGCTGTAATTGGGCAGTTGAATTTTATGGTAAATCGCTTTGATTTTTTTGTTCTGGATGACGGCGGCGCTGTTGTACAACTTTTCATCTTCACAATCGACAAACCCGATGACGGCGGTGATGCCGTCGATCTTTTCGGCGAGCTTGTTGACGATGTTTTGTTGATCCCGCACGAAATATCTTCGCAGCAGCAGATCCTCGGGCGGGTAGCCGGTAATCGTCAACTCCGGGAAGCAGATCAATTGGCATTCGGCGGCTTTTGCTTTTTCAAGGGGTGCCAAGATTTTATCGGCATTGCCTTGCAGGTCGCCGACAATTGCATTCATTTGCACCAGTGCTATTCGAATCCTGGAATTTCTTTGCATCGCGTTGGTCCGGTATTTGTTATGGTTGCGCGAATATAACGAAAAATCCGCATCATTTCAATGCAATTTAAATGATCGGGCTTGCCGGCGATTAACTCCTATTTTGTCTGCGAAATACAATGATGTCGGGTAATTTACAGGACTCGAGCCGCCGCACAAAGCAATTGACTTTTAGAGAGCGGCTTTGTACATTTTCAGACTTGGGTCTGTCGATGTTGTAAAAGACAGGTTAATAAAAACAAGGGTTTAAAAATGGTTAAATATTTGGTCACCGGCGGCGCCGGATTTATCGGCAGCAATTATATTCGCTATCTTTTTGAGAAATATGGCGATGACGTGCGCGTGGTTAATCTCGACAAATTGACTTATGCCGGCAATCCGGAAAACCTGCGCGACGTGGAAAATCGGTCGAATTACACATTTGTCAAGGGCGATATCTGCGACGCCGAGGTCGTCGATCCTTTCGTCAAAGAGGCGGATATTGTCGTCAATTTTGCCGCGGAAAGCCATGTGGATCGTTCCATCGGCTCGCCCGATGACTTTATCCGCACGGATGTTTACGGCGCTTTTGTTTTGCTGGAAGCGGCCAGGGCGCACGGCCTGGAAAAGTTTGTGCAGATCAGCACCGACGAAGTGTACGGCAGCATTATCGACGGCTCTTTCAAGGAGACGGATGTGCTCGAGCCTTCCAGCCCCTATTCCGCGTCTAAAGCGGGCGCCGACCGCCTCGCTTTTTCCTACTTTGTCACCTACAATCTGCCGGTGGTCATCACCCGCTGCTCCAACAATTACGGTCCTTTTCAATACCCGGAAAAGCTCATTCCCCTGTTTGTGACCAACGC
>JAJRST010000212.1 GCA_024278645.1 bacterium
AATTCATCCTATAAAAAAAAGGAAGACAAAAAGTGGAGTCAGGAAATTAATAGAACAAAAGTTGAAAAAGACCCGATTTTTATTCTTGGCCATTGGCGCAGCGGTACAACATTGTTGCATACTTATTTGACGCTTGATCCCCGGTTTGCCTATCCAACCTTGTTTCAGGTGTCAAATCCGCATACCTTTCTAACCCTGGAGCCTTTGCTGAAAAAGAGTCTGGAGAAATTAAATGATAAAAAACGCCCTATGGATAATGTAAAGATCAATTATGATAGTCCGGGCGAAGAAGCGTTTGCCATTGCCATGATGTCGCTAAAGTCCCCGCTTATCGGCTGGTCTTTTCCCCGCTATGCGGAGTATTATGACAAGTATTTTACCTTTGAGGATGTTGATGACGAGGAGTTTGAAAAATGGCGGCGCGCTTTTGAATTGTATGTTAAAAAGCTGACATTTCATCATAAAAAACAGCTTGTTCTAAAGTCGCCTTCGAATACGGCGATTGTTCAACATCTCGTCAGGATGTACCCAAATGCCAGGTTCATTCATATACACCGAAACCCGTACAAAGTTTTTTCTTCCACATTAAAACTATACAAGACGGCGGTTCCGTTGTCATACTTGCAACATCCGCCTCAAAATTTGGAAGATAGAATAATAAAGCAATACGATTTGCTCTATCACGCCTTTTTGAACGGCAAAGGGAAATTGTCGGAACAAACTTTTACGGAGATTAGCTATGATGAATTGGTGAAAAATCCGATGGCAACAATTCAATCGATCTATCAACATCTTCATCTTGGCGGTTTTGAAAAAGCTCGGCCCTTATTGGAGAAGAAAATTATAGAGT
This sequence comes from bacterium, assembly GCA_024278645.1. GTDB lineage: Bacteria > Zhuqueibacterota > Zhuqueibacteria > Residuimicrobiales > Krinioviventaceae > JAJRST01. The sequence goes on from JAJRST010000212.1 coordinate 851, forward strand.
CCTCAAACTACAAGAGAAATAACCATGCTGGAATAGCCCCCGAGGTGATCGAAAAAATAAATTCGCGATGGGGAAAATATTTCAGAGAGTGGGGATACACCCTTCGGGGCGCCAATGATGAGACGCTGACAAGAACAGGCGGGCAAGATGACGCAGAATCTTTTACTACGACCGCCGAATCTTTTAGAAAAGCATCATAAGGCGTTGCGGCGTCTATATCCATAATTGGGAAGAATAGGAGAATAATGGCAGCTACGAACAGGCTTTTTAACAAGAATTTTGTGCTCCTTTGGCAGGGGCAGTTTGTCAGCAAGGTGGGCTCGCAACTTTTCATGATGGCGACCGTGCTGTGGGTCACTGAAATGACCGGCTCGGCAAGGATATTGGCGACGATCGGAGCCATAAGCGCGGCCATTTCCGTGGTGCTCGGGCCGTTTACAGGAACTTTTGCTGATCAATATTCTCGTAAAAGGATAATCGTCACCACCGATTTTATTAATGGTATAGTGATTATCGCCTTTGCCGTCGTGACCTTTTTAAAGCCGGACGATGTCGATCTTATTGTCATTTTGTTAGTGGTTGTCTCCATGGTCAATGCGGTGTTGAATTCCTTTTTCTTTCCGGCCATTGACGCCTCTGTCCCCGATATCGTTCCAAAGGAAAAGCTTGCGGGAGCAAATTCCATGGCGCAGCTTTCGACGCAAATTTCGGTTATCGGAGGCTCCGGAATCGGCGGGTATCTATTCGGCCTTGTCGGCGGTCCGTTTCTGTTTCTGTTCAATGGCATTTCATTTCTTTTTTCGAGCATCAGTGAAATGTTTATCTCCATTCCACAGAAAAAAGCCAAAAAAACTGACAACAGGCATGACGCCGTTGCCGAATTTAAGAAAAATTTTATCGAAGGTTTTAAATATATCTGGAAAAGAAAGGGATTAAAGCATGTGGTGATGCTTTATTCGCTGCTTGCCTTTTTCATACAACCTATTATTATTCTAATACCGTTCTTTGTAAAGTTGTACCTGAATACCGGCGCCAATTGGCAGGAATGGGTCGGCTTTCTGTCCGCTGCTAACGGGCTTGGCAGCATGATCGGTTTTTTTATGGCCAATTTTATCAAAGCCAAAGGGAGCAAGCGCTCCACCCTCATTATTCTTTTTACTCTTTTTGAGGCGATGGCCTTTGGCGCTTTCGGACTCATGCGCAATCCGTTCGCCGCGCTCGCCGTTGCTTTCATCGCCGGAATTTTTGCCGGCTTTGTCATGGTTAATATGATAGTCATTTTGCAAGTGACGACGCCGAGCGAGATCCGTGGACGCCTGTTTGGCGTGCTTGGCACCCTTAACGGCGCCCTGGCGCCGATTGCCATTGCTTTAGCCGGCGTCATTGCCGACGCCCTGGATAAAAATATCCCTGTAATTTATTACTTTTGCAGCACGGCAATGTTTATTGTCGCTCTGGTTATGACATCTTTTAAAAACTATCGCAAGTTTTTAGAGAGCACTGAATTGGAGAAAGTATAAAAGGATCAAAATCTTGGATAAATTAATAAAAAAGGAGACATCATGAGTTGGGATGACAAAGAAGACAACACCACTTATAATGTGGTCGTAAATCACGAAGAACAATATTCTATTTGGCCGGTGGATAAAGAGATTCCCCTCGGCTGGAAGGCCGTCGGCAAGAGCGGCAAAAAGCAGGAATGCCTGGACTATATAAAAGAGGTCTGGACCGACATGCGCCCACTGAGCCTGCGTAAAAAAATGTAAGAATCATCGAACTGACTCGATGCGCCGTTTGGTTCCACGTCATGCCAGGCATGCGTGGAGCCGATTTAATTTTGAAAAACGAAAGATTTGTGGATGTTGCCTGCTTTTACAAAAGAAAAGTGGCTGGTTCCCCTGGTAAAAAAGACTGATGCAAAGCTGCACCTGTATTGTTTTCCTTATGCCGGCGGCAGTTCGAATATTTTTCGCAGTTGGCCCGTTCATGTGCCCCCGGGCGTCAATGTGATTCCCGTGGAGCTGCCGGGACATGGCAAAAGGTTGATGGAAAAGCCGATCGACGACCTGGTTGAATTGGTGGAAAAAATGGGCGCCGCCATCGGCGCCTCGCTGCGGGAACCGTTTGCTTTTTACGGGCACAGCATGGGAGCGCTGTTGGCGTTTGAACTGGCTCGATTTCTACGTCGGCACGGGCTGGCTTTGCCAATGCATCTTTTTGTGTCGGCGCATGTGGCGCCGCATATCGTTTCACAGCGCGATCCCATCTATAATTTGCCGGAACAGGAATTTGTCGGCCGCTTGCGCGATCTCGACGGAACGCCGCCGGAGGTGTTGGACAACAAAGAGCTGCGTGAATTATTTCTTCCCATCATACGCAGCGATTTCCAGGTTTGTGAAACTTATAATTATCGCGACAGCTTGACCCTGGATTGCCCTATCACCGCTTTTTGCGGCGAGGATGACGGCGATGTTGCTTCCCGGGAAATGGAAGAATGGAGAAAACACACCCTGTCCACATTTCAATTGAAAACAATTCCGGGCGGCCACTTTTTTCTTCATTCGAACGAAGAACGTTTTATGTATATTTTGCGAGAAGAGCTGAAAAAAGTGCTGATGAATCTCTAATACCTGGGGGTAAGAATGCTTTGGAAAGCCGGCGGAGGCCAAGCGCCCGATCTGAACGGCGACCTGCATGTCTGGTGCGTTGATCTGGACGCCTTTGCGGATCGAATCGAGCATCTGCAGAATATTCTCTCTTAAGACGAAAGGATCAGAGCCTCGCGCTTTTATTTTCAGCGTGACGCCGGGCGCTATATTGTCGCGCGGTCGACTCTGAGGATTTTGCTCGGCGAATATGTTCATGTCTCGCCGGATTTGATTGAATTTCATTACAACGAATTTGGCAAGCCGTTCCTCGGACCAAGTGGTGACAATGGGACCGTGAATTTTAATGTGTCTCATTCCGCCCATCTTGCCCTTTACGCCTTTGGCAAACAGGAAGAAATTGGCGTTGATATTGAGCAGCATCGCTCCGAGCTGGCCACCTATGATATCGCGCAAAGACATTTTTCCGCGCTCGAATTGGAATCGCTTCAAGGCTTGTCGCCGTACGAGTTTGTGCCCGCCTTTTTTAATTGCTGGACAAGAAAGGAGGCCTACATTAAAGCCAAGGGATTAGGGCTGTCGCTTGCGCTCGATTCTTTTGCCATAGAGACAAAAGCTGTTTCGGAACCGTCGCTGATATTCTCAAAATCTTATCCCCGGGATCAGTATTTGTATTCCTTGAAATCATTCGAGCCGGCGCAACAATTCAGCGCGGCGCTTGCCGTCAACGATAAAGCTCTCAAAATAAAATATTTCAAATTCGAACAATGACCGGGTATTTTTGCCCCATTGGGGCGTATTTAACCGGCTTTCGGCGATCACGATCGCAGTAAAAGTCGAATTGCGCAGGAGAAGCGAATGTTTCAATTCATCGTGCATTGAACAAAATGGCAAATAATTTTTAAAAATCTTGCTCCGTTTCTCACGCACACGTCGACTCTTGTAACTATATTTAATACGAAATTGATTCATTTTGGGCGTAGCCTACAGAGAGGTCATTTTAACATTACAGCGATTTTGAATTGCAAACGGTAGTGCTGCTCTCTGAAAAGATAATGGACAAAAAAATAGGCGAGATTGTTTAATGCATGGAATTATGAGCAGATTTGAGCTGTTCTTTTATGTTAGGAGTAGTAAAAGATAAAAAGTGTGTAAATGCGAGACAGTGTCTCGCTGTGATACACACTTTGAAGGCCCGGGGAATTGCTTCAATGGTTTGCATCAATTTGCTTGTTCTTTCATCAACGCTATAAAGAGAGTGTAGGTTTTGTTTCGTTAATATCATTTTGGGTTTTTGATATTTAAATAGTTACCTACCCTTGCAGCGGCGAGAGAAAGGAGGTGGTAAGTCTGAGGTGCGACGCATTCGACAAAGACAGTTCGGATGCAATGGTTTTGGTTTGATCTTTGCATACTGGTGCGCATTCTTGTTGTAAACGGCGGTAGAAAAAGATCAAGAATATTCTGGTAAAAAGAGAAAGAGCGTTTTGAGTGCGTAATTGAGAGATTCCACTCATTTCCAATCCGGTAAAAAATAGTAACAAGAGAACTTGTGAGAGTTAAAACTCGTGGGCTTTTAACACGGTTTATTGTTTAGTTTATAGTCTCACGCTATCGCATCCTCAGCTCGGCTCCGTCTGTTAAAGCAAACCAATAGCACCCATAAAAGGCTTAAAAGAGAGAAAATACCACGGTCGTCATAATTGGCTTTGTGTCAAGTTGATGCAGCGTGTGATGTATATTCCTCTCGAAACGGCGTAGATTTATCATCAGAATATTTAAAATATTAGAAAAGTGAATGCAGAAAGCTTTTTCAGCGAAAGGAGGTGGACGGGCTAAGAAGGGATTATTTCACAAACAGAACGACTTACTAATTCCCACTTAATGAGGTTAATCCGGGAGGAAAACATGAAGAACAAACTCATTGTTTTGCTGACTTTTATTGTTTCACTCACGCTTTTTGTCGGCCTGTTTTCAGTATATGCTGAAGACAAGCCGTCGGAAAAAGCGGCTTTCCAAAACGCAGATTTACAAGAACAATTGAAAAAGGCCTACGAGACGCCGATTCAGTCCGATGCCGACCGCATTGCAAGAATTAATGCAATCCGATCGGTTTTGCTGAACGCCGACGTTGAAATCAAGGCTGAAGATCCAATGCTCATAAAAGAGCGGCAATCCGCTATCGACGAAAAATACAAGAATTATGAGCTGGAACAAAAATACAACAACGATAAGGATGACATCATCCGCGACTTTATGGAAAAAGGCGGCGCCGATGTGTTGGCGACGGCCGGCGCCGGACTGGAAGCGGATGACTTTGAGCCGGACAACACCCACAACCAGGGCGAGAAGCTGGTTGATGGATTTCTTTCGGTAAAGCATACGGTTTATCCTGAAAACGACGTCGACTTTTTCTGGTTCAGCGGCAATGCCGGCGACATCATTGAGATCGTCGTCACAACGCCGAATCCTTACTGGGCCTCAAAAGATGATCCGAATCATTTTCTGCCCCCCAGCGAGGTGGATTTAGACCCGCATGTGACTTTGTACTTGCCTGATCGTTCCGTCCTGGTCGAAGACGACGACTCCGGTACGGGATGGGACTCTTTTCTGAATATTCAGTTGCCGCAAACCGGCATCTATTACATTTCAGTCGAGTCTTCCCCTCATTGGTCCCCGCTTACGGTTGGCTCATACGAGATTGGGTTCAAACTTTTACAAGTTGACGCCTATGAGCCGGATAATGATATGGCTTCGGCAAATCAACTGACCGACGGCGATGAGTTGACGGATCATACCATCATGCCCGCCGGCGATTCGGACTTTTTCAAATTCGATGTTACGGTTCCGGGGACAGCCCTGCGAGGCGTCATCGTCGCCACGCCCAGCGCCGCCAATGCTTTCGACTGGCCGGAGCTGTACAAAGGCGATCTTGATCCCGCCGTCGATGTTTTTGACGCCGGAGGCAATTTACTTTACTCCATGGATGACACCAACAATCCATACGACCCGGAGTTTGGCTTGTACGACGTTGAACTTATGTTCTCGTTCCCGGCGCCAGGCACCTATTATGTGCGCGTCTATGCTTCACCAAAAGCGACCGGGTACAATACCAGAGTCGGCTCCTACAAGCTTTCGTTTGACCTGACTTTGCCGGACGCCTACGAACCGGATAATCTTCCTCCTCAGGCCAATCCTATTGCTTATGGCCAAACCATTGGCGATCATACGATCACGTCCGTGCTGGATGGCGATATGTTTACATTTATCGGCAACCAGGGCGATTATATTCGCGTCATCGTCAGCTCCGACAACAAGTGCGGCGACCTGGATCCCGGCGTTGCCCTGTATGGCGACGGCACGGTCGGCAACGGCACCTGGGGACCTTTGCCCCTGGATTGGCTGCACAGCTCGATGGATGACGGCGAAGGATTGGATGCCCGCATCGTTTGGGGACCTTTGCCCTATTCCGGCGTTTACTTTCTCGAGGTCGGCGCTGATCCGCTTTCCTGGTACAATTGGTGGGAACGAAGCGGCTCCTACTCGATCAGTCTCGATCTCGTGGGTACAGCCGCCACCGTGCCGACGACCAAGGCTTCCGCAAAGGATATCAATTTTGGACAGTCGCTCTCCGGCGTTATTCCTCGCACAGGTGTTGTGTGGCCGGATGCCAGCGGCGTGACTACGCTTTCCAACTGGTACAAGTTTACCGGCGTTGCCGGACAGGTTGTCAGCGCCAAAGTCGTCACCCCGGTTCAATATCGCAGCGGTTGCGGAACCCTGGATTCCGACTGGATGGAAGACCTGAACCCGCAGATCGCACTTTTGGACGCCGCCGACAATGTGCTTGTTCTGAATAAAAATATCGATCCCAATAACGAGTGGGACGATGCCGAGCTGGTGTACACACTACCCGCTGACGGCACTTATTATCTTAAAGTTGATGCTGAAATTGTTCCTGAACCTCCAATCTATGCTTTCTTTGGCGACGCTGATTCTTATGGCGAATATTCGGTCAAGCTTGTCAGGAAACCCCTGGTGACCGACTTTGATTCTGACAGAAATGTCGGCAATCCGCCGTTGTATGTCAACTTTTTCGATCATTGCGTTGTCGATGAAGATCCTTTGACGGATACCTGGACATGGGACGCCTCCTTCAACATGGGCATTATGCTGAACGGTCGCGAACCCTACTATTGCTATTGGCAGCAGGGATGGCATGACGTCTTAAAAACGGCTTCCAATGGCGCTGGTTCTGTTTCCGAGTTGAAAGAGCAGTTCATTCAAGTCTACGGGCCGAGCGGCTATGCTCCCATGCAACTGCATGAAGGCGTCGGCGATTTCGTAAAAGAGACATGGGATGCCGCCGTTGACGGCGACACCTATTGCTGGACCGGCGTCGCCACTGTTAAAGTGGACGAAGCGACCGGCGAGCAACCGTGGGCTTCCTTTAGCTTTGTCGATGGCAAGACCAAGATGATCAACAAAATTCGCATCAAGGCCGGCGCCGGCCTCGACAATACCGGCCGTTGGGTGCGTAAGGTGCGCGTCATGGCTTTTGACGGCGTTCCCGGCAATCATTATGAAGAAGTGTTGACCATCAATGTCTCCGGCGGCGATTGGAACGAATACCTGATCGACCCCCCGGTTAAGGCGGCTTTCATGAAGCTGGTCGTACTCGATGACGAACTGGATTATGACGGCTGGCGTCAGATCTCGGAGTTCGAGGCGTATGAAGACATTGTGCTTCCGAACCAGGACAACTCGCTTCTAACCGTCACCACGCCTCATTTGGCCGACGGCAAGGATGCCGCTCAGATCACCGTCAAGCTGGTTGACGACAACGGCGATCCGATCACTGTTTACGATGACAAGGATGTGACGTTCTATCTTGCCAATTGCGAGTCAGGCGTCTTTGGACCGATTGATGTTTCGCGTGCAAGCGAAGGCATCTTTTCGACAACGTTGACCATGACCGAACCCGGCTCCTACCAGGTTCTTGCCGCGGCTCACGGCGCTGTGATCGTCAACGATGTGCCCGGCGACAACGAAACGCCTTCCAACATTGCTTTCTTTGGCAATGCCGGTCAAAAAGGCGATCTCATCTTTGTTGAAGGTTCTGAAACGAGCAAAGGCGAAGGATGGGACAACGCCATTGACGGCGACCGCGAAGGCTGGGACGGCACCGTGACGTCAAAAGGCGACGTCGTCTATGCGATCTTCAAGTTCTCAAACGACATGAAGATGCCGATTAACAAGATCGGCCTGGCGACCGACAATGGCCTCGACGATGACGCATACGAAGGCCGTCAGGTGCGCCAGTTTACGATCATGGTCTCCGACGACATGATGACCTGGACCACCGCTTTCGAGGGCACGCGTCAGAATCTTGGCGAGATGAGCTACTATACATTCCCGGTAGTTTTTGGCAAGTACGTCAAGCTCGTCGTCACGCAACCCGAGGGCGGCTGGCGTCAGTTGGTCGAATTTGAAGTAATTTTTGACAGCAAGGAAGGCTTTACGTCGGAAGAAACAAATGTCGCTGAATTGCCGACAAAGTATGAACTGTCGAATAATTACCCGAATCCGTTCAACCCGACGACCACCATTAATTACCAATTGCCGGAAGACGGCTTTGTAAATGTGTCCGTCTACAACATGATCGGGCAAAAAGTCGCCAC
>JAJRST010000213.1 GCA_024278645.1 bacterium
AAGGCGCATCATGCTCGGCACTTATGTGCTATCCTCCGGCTATTATGACGCCTACTATCGCAAGGCGCAGAAGGTGCGCACGCTGATCAAACAGGATTTTGAACGCGCGTTTGCAACCGTTGACTGTCTGCTCACGCCGGTGGCGCCGACGACGGCGTTTCGGCTGAATGAAAAGCTTGACGACCCCCTGACCATGTATTTATCGGATGTTTACACCGTTTCCCTGAACCTGGCCGGGCTGCCGGGGCTCTCGATCCCCTGCGGCAAGGACGTCGAAGGTTTGCCCGTCGGATTGCAACTCGTCGGCCGACCTTTTGCCGAGGGCGACATCATGCGCATCGCGGACTTTTTGGAGAAAACAAATTAATCGCAAACGGAAACACACATGAATTACGAGCCGGTTATCGGCCTGGAAGTTAACGTCCAGCTTAAAACCGATACAAAAATATTCTGCAACTGTTCAACGCAGTTTGGCGCCGCGCCAAACAGCCAGGTCTGTCCTGTCTGCCTGGGAATGCCCGGCGTGCTCCCCGTGTTGAACGAAAAAGTCGTCGAATTTGCAACGCGACTGGCTCTGGCCGTCGACTGCCGCATCAACAAACACTCGATTTTTGCCCGCAAAAACTATTTCTATCCCGATCTGCCCAAGGCATACCAGATTTCGCAATTTGAAGAGCCTTTTTGCGAGCACGGCAAGCTCGAAATTCAGGCGCCGGGCGAGGCGCCGCGCAACATCGGCATCACCCGCATCCACATGGAAGAGGATGCGGGAAAATCCCTGCACAGCGAGTCGTTTGTCGGTAAGAATGAAACCCTCATCGACGTCAACCGTTGCGGCACGCCGCTGCTGGAAATTGTCAGCGAGCCGGATTTTCGTTCGCCGCAAGAGGCCTATGAATATTTGGTCAAGATGCGGGAAATCGTCATCTTTCTCGGCATCTGCGACGGCAACATGGAGGAGGGCAGCCTGCGCTGCGACGCCAACATCTCCATGCGGCCCGTGGGCGAGACCAAGCTGGGCGTCAAAACCGAACTGAAAGACATGAACTCTTTTCGGGCTGTTGAAAAGGCGCTGGAATATGAAATAAACCGCCAGGAAATGGTGTTGGAGAACGGCGGCCGCATCGAACAGCAGACTTTGTTGTGGGATGCAAACAGAAACGTCGCCTAAGCGATGCGCAGCAAAGAGTACTCGCACGATTATCGTTACTTTCCGGACCCTGATCTGGTGCCGATTGCCGTTTCCGACGCATACATTGAGAGCATCGCCGCAACCATGCCGGAGCTGCCCCGGGCCAAGCGCATTCGTTTTCAAAATGAGTACAATCTGCCGGAATATGACGCCGGCGTGCTCACCGAATCGCCGCAGTTGGCGGATTATTTCGAGCAGACGGCGCGTCTGTGCAACAATAAAAAAATGGTCAGCAACTGGGTTATGGGACAGGTGCTGAGATCAGTAAAAGAGCTGGGCGGCGATTTCGGCCGTCTTAAAGTGACGCCGGCATTTTTGGCGGAGCTGCTGGCCTTGCTGGAAAATCAAAAGATAAGCGCCAATTCCGCGAAAACGATTTTTGATGAATGCCTGAAAACCGGCAAGGCGCCCACGGCCATTGTCGAGGACAAGGGCCTGGCCCAGGTTTCCGATGCCGGCGAAATCCAAGGCGTCATCGAACAGGTGCTCGCCGGCAACCCAAAGGATGTACAGGACTATCTGGCAGGAAAAGACAAAGTCATGGGCTTTTTGATGGGGCAAGCCATGCGCGCCACAAAAGGCAAGGCCGATCCCAAGGTTGTCAATCGATTACTGCGCTCCAAATTAGCAGAACTGAAAAAATAGAGTGGATTTTCCAATTCATAAAGTAAGGATTTTGTTTTTATGGTCACAACTTCAGACTTTCGAACAGGCCTGATTGTTAAAATTGACGGCGATCTTTATACCATCATCGAGTTTCAGCATGTGAAAATGGCAAGAGGCAGCGCTTTTACGCGTACGAAATTAAAGAGCCTGCAAAGCGGACGCGTGTTGGAAAAGACGTTCCGCGGCAGCGACAAGCTGGAAGATGTTCGCGTCGAACGCCGTTCCATGCAGTTCCTGTATCGCGAGGGCGACAACCTGGTGTGCATGGACAATGAAACGTACGAGCAATTGACCGTTGACGGCAACTTGATGACGCCCGGCACTGATTTCCTCAAAGAAGGCGAACAGGTCAGCCTGCTGATGGACGGGACGACGCCGATTGCCGCGGAAATGCCCTTTTTCGTCGAACTGAAAGTAACGGAAACCGACCCCGGTTTTAAAGGCGACACCGTTTCCGGCTCCACCAAACCGGCGGTTGTCGAGACCGGCGGCAAGGTGCAGGTCCCGCTCTTTATAGAGGTCGGTGATATTATAAAAATAGACACACGTACATCCACCTACCTGGAACGCGTGAACAAATAGTTTAATAACGGGGAAGGTTATGAAACCCAAGGAAATTCAAGAACTCGTGAGAATCGTCGAAACGAGCAGCATCGACGAAATTGAAATAACAAAGTGGTGGGGGCTAAAAGTCAGAATCCGAAAAAGCGCGGCGCCCGTTCCGGCGCAGCCTGTGGAGTACATTGTACCGTCGGCGCCTGCTGCTCCGGCGCCCGCCGCACCGCCTGTGGACCCGCCGTCCGCGGCCCCGGCCGAAGCGGAAACGCGGGTGGAAAGCTCCAATTATGTGGAAATAAAAGCGCCCATGGTGGGCACTTTTTACCGCGCGCCCTCTCCGGATGCCGACCCTTATGTCAATGAAGGCGATGTCATCGCCAAGGGACAGGTGTTGTGCATCATCGAGGCCATGAAGCTGATGAATGAAATCGAGGCCGAAGTCCATGGCCGTATTGTCAAGATTTTAGCGGATAACGCACAGCCTATCGAATATAATCAGTCGCTCTTTTTAATTGATCCATCGTAACAGAAAGAGGCCCTTTGTACAAGAAAATTCTCATTGCCAACAGAGGCGAAATTGCGCTGCGTATTATTCGCGCCTGTAGAGAACTGGACATTGAAACTGTCGCCGTGTTCAGCGAGGCGGATCGGGACAGCCTTCATGTGCGCTTTGCCGACGAGGCTGTTTGTATTGGACCCGGGCCGAGCCCGCAAAGCTATCTGAATATTCCGCATCTCATCAGTGCGGCTGAAATTACCAATGCCGAGGCCATTCATCCCGGTTACGGTTTTCTGGCGGAGAACGCCCGCTTTGCCGAGATTTGTGAATCCTCGGACATCGCCTTTATCGGTCCATCGCCGCAGGTTATCACTCAAATGGGCGACAAGGCTTTTGCCAAAGAGACCATGAAAAAGGCCAAGGTGCCCATAATTCCCGGGTCCGACGGCGTCGTCAAGTCGGTAAAAGACGCGCGCAAAATTGTTGAAAAAGTCGAATTTCCTCTCATCATCAAGGCCGTAGCCGGCGGCGGCGGGCGCGGTATGCGCGTTGTTCGCGATATAGCCGACCTTGAAAATGCTTTTAATTCGGCGCAGTCTGAAGCCGGCGCCGCCTTTGGCAATCCCGACCTGTACATCTAAAAGTTTTTCGAGACGCCGCGCCACATCGAAGTGCAGCTTCTTGGCGACAAGCATGGAAACGCGGTCTCTTTGGGCGAGCGCGAGTGCTCCATACAAAGGAAACATCAGAAATTAATTGAAGAATCGCCGTCGCCCGCCGTCGATCAGGCCTTGCGTGATAAAATGAACGAGGCGGCCATCCGCGGCGCTCTACAAGCGAACTATAACAGCGCCGGAACCATCGAGTTTTTGATGGATGAAAAAGGCGATTTTTTCTTTATGGAGATGAACACACGAATCCAGGTGGAGCACCCGGTGACCGAGGAAGTTATCGGTCTTGATTTGATCAAGGAGCAGATCGCCATATCCGCCGGCAAAAAGATTGATGAAAAGTTGAAAAAATACAAGCTGCGAGGCCATGCCATAGAGTGCCGCATTAACGCTGAAGACCCGGCGCAGAATTTCAGGCCGTCGCCGGGAAAGATAACCGCCTTTCATACGCCCGGCGGCTATGGCGTTCGCGTGGACACCCACGCTTATGCGCAGTACATGATACCGCCGTATTACGATTCCCTTATCGCCAAGCTCATTACCCACGGCAGCAACCGCGATGAGGCCATCAATCGCATGGCGCGCGCCCTGGAAGAATTTGTCGTCGAGGGCGTGGCCACGACGATTCCGCTGCACAAGGCGATTATCAACACAGACGAATTTCGCAGCGGCAATTTTACCACAAATTTTATTGAAACAGTCGACATAAAATTATAACGGAGGGAAAAATGGACGTCCCTGAAAATCTAAAATATACGGATGAGCACGAATGGATCGCCGTGGATGGCGATATTGCGACGATCGGCATTACGGATTACGCACAAGGTGAACTTGGCGATCTGGTTTTTGTTGAACTGCCGGAGGTCGGCGATGAAATCATCCAGGGAAATTCATTTGGCACGGTGGAGGCCGTCAAAGCGGTGTCCGATCTTTTCGCCCCGGTGTCGGGCAGCGTAACGGAAGTGAATGAACTTTTGGCCGCTGATCCGGAAACAGTAAATAAAGACCCCTATGGCGACGGCTGGATGATCAAGGTCAAGATGAGCAACCCGGGCGAATTGGACGACCTGCTGGATGCAGCCACTTACAAGAATTTGATCGCCTGACCTCGCCGGTTATTCGCCGTGGCCCAATGTCCCTGGTTTTATGTACCAGATCGGTTCATATTGTATACATTGCGGGACAAAGACGGACAGGGCCGGAACAATGACGCCAATGTAAATGCGGCACGCTTCGAATGTTTCGGTGTAAGTGATGGAATTATAATGGCTTATCTAAAGGGAGCATCCCGGGCGCTTGCCGGCGGCGCTGTGCGTTTTGTTTTATGGCAAAACGAAAAAGTTGGCACAAAAATTGATGATGGGCCGGGGTTGCTCGCTTGCAACAAACAGAGCGTCAAGCGATTAACTTTGAGACGCCAGAGTTGAGCAAGGACGCGATGCGGCAAAAACAGGAGATTTTCGGAACTTTTGCTCTTGTCGCCAGTTAAAACAAAAAATCAAGATAAATCAAAGGAGCCGGCCTATCCAAGTTCGCTATAGGTTTTAATTAAATATTACATTTACAATTTGTAAAAAATTGTTATATTTACGTTTGTGGAATTTTAACCTAAGTGAACTTGTCATTGATAGGCTCACCCTGTTCGAAACCGGGTATTTGTTGGTGAGTTTCTTGACAAGGAAAAGCAGCAACAGATAGTCGGTTTTTTTATTTTAGAATACAAGTGATACATTTAATAACACCTTTTACAGGAGGCAGAAAATGAAAAAAACAGTTGCCGTTGTACTTCTTGCCGTGATGGCGCTATTGACAACAAATAAACCAGCAAAAGCGGTGAGCGAGTCTGCGGTCCTCTCCCTGATGATTTCTCCCGGAGCGCGTGCGGCAGGCATGGGCGAGGCGTTTGTCGCCCTGGCGGATGATGCAACTGCTACATTCTGGAATCCCGCCGGTCTGGCCTATCTGGATGGCAAGGAACTGCATCTCATGCATGTGAACTGGCTGCCGGAATTCGGAAACGATCTTTTTTACGATTTTGCATCGTATATTCACCCTGTTGAAGGCATTGGCACCTTTGGCGTAAATGTCACCTATCTTAATTTGGGCGAACAAGTGCAGACCGATGAAACCGGCGCCGAATTGGGGAAATTCAGCAGCAATGAATACTCGATTGCTCTGACCTATGGCACAAAGCTGGCGGAAAACTGGTCTGTTGGCCTGGGTATGCGCTACATTCGCTCCAACCTGGCGGGCGGCGTGCAAGTGGGCGCCGAACAGGGCGAAGGCGTTGCTAATGCATTCGCCTTTGATCTGGCGACTCTCTACCGTTTCCCGTTTGCGCCGAAACTCAGCTTTGGTTTGAATCTGTCCAATATGGGCCCGAAAATTACCTATATTGATGCGGCGCAGGCCGATCCGCTGCCGACGAACTTGAAAGTTGGCTTTGCTTATCGCCTGGTCGAGTCTGAATTTAACAAGCTGACCATGGTTGTTGATATGAACAAGATGATGGTTAACCGCAAGCCGGACGGCACAACCGATCCTTTTTATACCGCAATTTTTACTTCTCCCTGGACGGTGACGGATGTGACCAAAGATGAAAATGGCGAAATCACCAACTCTAAAACCATGTTTAACGGCATCATCAGCGGCGGCGTCGAATATTGGTACAGCGATATTTTCGCCTTGCGCGCCGGCTATTACTGGGATGAACCCGGCAAGGTAAAGTACACCTCCTTTGGCGGCGGCATTCAGTATCATCTCTATCGTTTCGATTTTGGCTACGTTGCAGCCCCGGAAAACCATCCCCTGGCCAACACCATGCGTTTCTCTTTAACGATCGGTTTTTAGAAAAAACTCGTGGCCTATCGACAAAGCAAAGGGAGCATCTTTCCTTTGCTTTTTTTTAATGGCAGGTGGACGCGCTTTTTTGAAAAGTAAAGGCGAACTTCTCAATCGTATAGATTACACAAGGCGTAATAATGTCGCATAATTTTTTCAGACAAACAATCTTGCTTGTTGTGTTTTTTGCATTTTTTGGGGGCAGTCATGTTTTTTCAGCGGACCGCCAGGTGCGCCTCAAGCTTGCGCCTGTTCACCGAACGGTCGATCCCCTGAATATCGCCGAGGCCTACCTGAATGGGCAGTCGCGTTCGAGGGAGCCGGATACTGTTCGCATACTGGCACTGCGCGTTCAGTTTGTCAAGGATTCGTTAAAAACAACCACCGGAGACGGACGCTTTGATCTTTCCAAGGAAAGCGAATATCTCATCGATCCGCCGCCGCATGACAAAACCTACTTTGAACATCAACTTGTCGCGCTGCGGAATTATTTTACCGCTGCATCAAATGGGCGGCTTTTGCTTGATTTTCAGGTCTATCCACCGGCGCAAGACGGCGCCTATGAAATGCCGTATAACATGGTCTACTATAGCGGCGAGGAGAATGAAGAAAAGCAAAAGCTGCGGTGGGCCGAATTGCTTCAGGATGCGGTGACAGCGGCGCAGGCGCAGGACGATCCCGTCTTTTCAGATTTTGACGCCTTTATTATCTATCATGCCGGCGTGGGCAAGGACTTTGCCTTTGATTTTACCGACACGCCTTTTGACATACAATCGGCGTTTATCGATTTCAGCACCTTGCAGGAAACGATCGGGCAGAATGATCCGAATTACAAGGGCATTCCTGCCGGAAATGATTTTTATATTCGGGAAGGCATCATCCTGCCGGAGCAGCAGAGCCAGAAAGGCATCAACCTCGGCCTGCTCGGCACGGCCACCTTGCTGCTGGGCAGCCAGATCGGCATGCCCAGCCTCTATCAGACGGAAACCGGTCGCGCCGGCATCGGCATGTGGGGCTTGATGGACCAGGGCTCGTATAATTATTACGGCCTCATTCCGGCGCTGCCCTCGGCCTGGGAAAAACTTTACATGGGCTGGGAGGATGTCGTCACCGTGAACTCGCTGCAAGAGGCCGTCCTCGGCGCCGCCAACACCACCTCGGCGCCGCACATCATCAAGGTGCCGATTACATCCACCGAATATTTTCTGTTGGAGAATCGTCAGGAGGACTGGAACGGCGACCGTATCACCTACGGCCGCGATGAGAGCGGTGTTCGCGTCAAGTTCGACTCTCTTGGCAATATTGTCGCCGAAGAGGGCCTCGGCGTTATCACGCAAATTGATGAATATGATTACGGTTTGCCCGGCTCCGGCATCCTGATCTGGCATATCGATGAACAGGTGATTCGGAACAATCTGGCCAGCAATACCATAAACAACGATCCTGAGCGCCGCGGCGTCGACCTGGTCGAGTGCGACGGGCCGCAGGATATCGGACAAAGGTACAGCATGTTTACGCCGGGCTACGGCACGGAAGCGGGCGATTACTGGGACGCCTACTGGTCCGGCAATATTTCGCACAAGTACATCAACGGCGACAACCCGGTCGAGTTTTCGTCGACAAGCATACCACCAAGCTTTGGCTATGGCAGGACGGTCACCCATATTCGCATCTCCAATTTTTCCGACAAGGATACGCTGATGACTTTTAGCGTCGACAATGAATGGCATGTTGCAGGATTCCCGCAATACACCGGTCAGGATTTTGGCGAAGGCGCGCTGACGCAGACGCGGCTTGCCAACGGCGACGTGGGAATCATTGCCGTCGCCAAAAACGGCGATATTTTCGGCTGGCGGAAGGACGGTTCAAAAATCATCGAGAACGACGACCAGGCGACGCTGACCGACGCCTCCGGCCAGACGACGACCTATCCCCTGGCGATCATGGCGCATGTCGGCAACCCTGTTTCACTGCCGCCGGTTGTCATCGGCTATGGCGTCGACAAAACGGATCACATCATGGTCATTGACGACGCCGGCATGTTGACCATCTGGTCGACCACGGACGCCGACGGCGACGGCCGCGCCGATTTGGTTGACAAACTGGCTCTTGAGCAACGGGTCACTACAATTCCAACCGGCTTGAGCGGCGTAGGCGCCGAAGACGGCTCTTTTCTTACCTTTAGACTTGATAATGACGGCCTCCTCGTCGGCTATGATAAAACCGTTCTTACAAACGAGGCGCTTTTTTGTCATCATAATTGGCAATTTACTGACCGGGACGGCACTGTTGCGGCCCTGGAAATATTCACGACAAAAACTGGCGCTGTGTTGGCCTTCCAAAGGACAAACGGAGGCCTTGATCTTGTGTGGAGTGAAAATGCCTACGGCGACGGCGACCGCTTTTACGCCGCCTCTGCTGTGAATGAATTCATTCAGGGTAAAAAGGGGCAGCCGCTGGTCATAGTTTCCGGCGACGGCTACATAACGCTGTTTGATGCGCAGGGACATATCCTCAATGAGAGGAGACGTATCACGGATTCGGGGATTGTCAGCGCCCCGGCCATGGGCGATGTGGACGGCGACGGGCTGCCGGAACTGCTCATTGCCGGCGAGTCCTTTTTCGGCGCTTTTGAAATTACCACTGCCGTAGCCACTCTCAATTTTCCGGTGAATGTCGACAACAGCGCCGCCGGCGCACCGCATCTGGCGGCGCCACTCTGGTTTAATAACGATGCGCAATCGAACGCCTCTTTTGCCATCGCCGCCTCCTCTAGTGGTTTGATTTATAGTTTTAACGAAATGGGCGCTGTCAGTCCGGGGTTTCCCACGCCCGCGGGTGGGGCAATCGTCAGTACGCCGTTATTGGTGAACGTCGGCGCACAAGGAAACGACGGCGTTGTTTTGTATGCTCTCGCCGGGGACGGCTTTCTCTATGCCTGGAATTTGAATGCGCCTTTTGTGACGATATGGCGCCAGTTCGGAAGTTCAACGACCAACTCATTCACATATAGCTCCGAGGGCAAGAGAAGCGAGGTCCCGAACGACATTATGCCCAAAAAGAAAGTTTTTTGTTACCCCAATCCAACGGAACGAGGACACACTTTTATTCGATATACCTTGAATGATGACGTCGATCGCGTGAGCATTCGCATTTATGACATCGCCGGCTCCCTGGTCACGCAATTTGACGACGGCGGTACGTTTCCAGGCGATCATGAAGTGGCGTGGGATGTGGCCAATATTCAAAGCGGAGCATACATCGCCCGCGTGGAAGCGCAGGCATCTACAGGCAGCGTTGTGGAATTTATAAAAATCGCAGTGGTGAAATAGGTGAAAAAAGAGCTCCTTTTAAGCATTTCATTTTTTGTTCTTTTCTTTTGTTTTTCAAACGTCCGCGCCCAATTGGGGTACACGCATCCGGAATTACAGTGGTACTCCATCAAAACCGAACATTTCGAAGTCCATTACCACGAGGGCGCCGAACGTTCGGCGCGCGTCGTCGCCAAAATAGCCGAGGATATTTACAAACCGATCACCGATCTCTACGATTGGCGTCCGGACGGCGTCATTCATTTCATCGTCAAGGATCACGACGACAACTCGAACGGCGCCGCTTTTTATTATGACAACAAAGTGGAGATTTGGGCGCCGCAGATGACCTTCATCCTGCGCGGCACGCATAGTTGGCTGCGCAACGTGGTGACGCACGAGTTCTCGCACATGATTTCGCTCGGCGCCTCCAGAAAAGTGACGCGTAAAATTCCGGCCATGTATTTTCAATGGATTCAGTACGAACCGGAGCGCCGCGCCGATGTGCTCTACGGCTATCCCAGTCAAATGGTCTCCTATGCCGTGCCCATGACCATTGCTCCCATGTGGCTGGCCGAAGGCATGGCGCAATTTCAGGCGCCGGACCTGGATTACGATCGCTGGGACACGCATCGGGACATGCTCATTCGTACGGCGGTTGTCGGCGGCGATATGCACACATTTGCGGAGATGGGCGTGTTCGGCAAAAACAGCATCGGCAATGAACGCACCTATAACGCCGGCTATGCGCTGACGCGCTACATCGCCCACGAGTGGGGGACGGAGTCGTTGCGGGAGCTGACGCGAAATATGCGCAAACCCTGGCGATTTACCATCAACGGCTCCATCAAGGAGGTCACCGGCTTGAGCGGCAATGAGCTTTACGCCCAATGGCAGGATCGACTTGAAAAATATTATGACGTTCGTCTGCAAACGATAAACCAAAACAGGGTGGAGGGCGAACTTGTCGTCGACAAAGGCATCGGCAATATCGCCCCGGTCTGGTCGCCCGATGGCCGCTATATCGCTTTTTGCGGCAGCGAAAAATCCGATTATTTGACGCGCACCTCCTTGAAAATTTACGATACAACAACCAAAAAAACAAAAACCCTGAAAAGCGGCGTCAACAGCCGGTTGTCCTGGTCGCCGGACGGACAATGGATTTTGTACAGCCGCAACGAGCGCAACAAGCATCAATCGCATTTTAACGATCTGTTCATAATAGACTTGAAAAAGAAAAAGGAAAAGAGGCTGACCAACGGCTTGCGCGCTTTTGATCCAAGTTGGTCCGCCGACGGCGAAAAAATTGTCTGCGTGACGCAAAAGGACGGCACCGACAATCTGCTGCTTTTGGATAAAGAGGGCAAGACGCTCAAACATCTCACCGATTTCAACAACGGCGAGGGCGTATATACGCCGCATTTTTCGCCGGACGGCTCGATGGTCGTTTTTTCGCAAGCGCGCAATCATGGCAGGGACGTCAAGATTATCGACGTGGAAAGCGGCGACATTACCGACCTGGTCGTCAACCGCGGCGACGCCCGCGACCCGGTGTTTGGCCCGGACGGCGCATCCGTCGCCTTTAGCTGGGATGAAACCGGCGTCTTTAATATCTATACGATCGACCTTGCAAGCGGCGAACGCGCTTTGTTGACCAACGTCGTCGGCGG
>JAJRST010000214.1 GCA_024278645.1 bacterium
AGGATGATGTCATGCTGCCGGGCGATTTCACTGATTTCAGCAATGGGTTGAATTGTTCCCACTTCATTGTTGGCGTGCATGATCGAAATGAGAATGGTGTCCGGTCGGATGGCTTTTTCAAGCTCTTCCATGCGAATCATCCCAAATTCATCGACCGCCACGTAGGAAACCTGGAATCCGCTGCGTTCGAGATAGCGGCACACGTGCAGCACTGCCGGGTGTTCGACTTGAGAGGTGATAATGTGCCGTCCCTTGTCTTGATGCAACAGGGCGTAGCCTTTTATCGCCAGGTTGTTGGCTTCGCTGCCGCCGCTGGTAAAAAATATTTCATCGGCGGCGCAACCAAGCAGATCGGCGACTTGGGCGCGCGCCCGTTCGATCGCCTTTCTGGTCTGTACGCCGTACCAATGCGTGCTTGACGGATTGCCAAACCGCTCGTCAAGATAGGGCAGCATCGCTTCCCTGACTTTTAGAGCAATCGGCGTGGTTGCATTATAATCAAGATAAACAGGTTTCATAGCGCCCTCGTTTGATTTAAAAGTTTAACTCTCTAATTTAACAAATCCAGGCAAAAAAGCGAACGATGCCGACGCCTCGCTCTCGGATGAAAAGCTTTGTTCCCATACTCCTCGGACTGTTTTTTTTGTAAAGGTACGGTTGATTTTGACGCAAATAGCTGTTATTGGCATATTTAAAACTGGTGCAGGTGGGGTTGTTTTTTTTCATTGCTTCTTTAAGTGAAAATATATATCATAAATACTTAAAACATGGAGCATTTGAAATGTGGGTGGATATTCTTCTCGCAAGTCTATGGGGCGGAGTGGTCGCGCTTGACACCACGGCGGTGTTGCAAATTATGGTGTCGCGACCCATGGTCGCCTGTTCGGTCATCGGTCTCATTTTGGGCAACTTTCAGCTTGGATTTACGATCGGCATCTTGCTGGAGTTGCTGTACATCAGCGAGCTGCCGGTCGGAGGCGCCAACTTTGCCGAAAGCAATGTCGGCTCGGCGGCGGCCGCGGCCATCGCGATTTTAACGGTGCGCCAGTTTCCGGATCGCGTCAACATTGTCATTGCCGGGGCCCTGTTGCTGGCCGCCGTCATAAGTTGGTGCGGCGGCAATCTTGTTCGCTATATGCGGCAAATTAACGGCAGGGTTTACGACAACGTCCTGAAAAAGGAGTTGATCACCCCCTGGCATATTAACCGGGCTCAATTTTATGGCATCGCCCTGGCCTTTTTGCTGGGCTTTTCTTGCGTGTTTATTTCCGTCGCCGTGTTCTCCGGTGTGACGCCGTTGGTTCTCAAGCATGTGCCGCTCAAGGTTGACCAAATTATGCACCCCGCCATCGGCGGCTTTTTGGCGGCGGGCTGCGTTTTTCTGGTGCACATGTTCTGGACGCAAGGCGAACGCCGGCGACTTTTGGCGGTCGGCGTGGTCATTGGCGTGGTTATGATTTTAGGGGGGATTTGATGACAGGTCCAAAGACATACGCTTTTGATCGCATCAACATTTTATTGCGATGTTTTGTGGTGCAGGCTTCCTGGAATTTCAAATCGATGCTGGGCCTGGGATTTTGCTTCTGCGTCATTCCTTTGGCGCGGCGCCTTTATAAAACAAAGGAGGAGCGATCCGAATTTTTGCGCCGGCATCTGGAGTTTTTTAACGCCCATCCTTACTTTGTCGGATTCTGCCTGGGCGCGGTGACCAGGCTTGAAGAGGAGGCGTTGCAGAAAAAGTGGCCGGACAAACGGCCCATATCGATTTTTAAAGAAAGAATGACCGGTCCGCTGGGCGGCCTGGGCGACCAATTGTTTTGGGATCGCATCAAGCCGGTGACAGCCGCCCTGGGAGTGCTGATCGGTTTACGATACGGTTGGGTTGCCATTCCAATATTTTTGTTCATCTATAACGTGCCGCACATTTATATTCGCGTTAAAAGTTTTAATCTCAGTTACCAGAGGGGTTTTGATGTGGTGTCGATTCTTTCGACGCGCCGCTTCAAGCAGGCGGGGCACTTGATCAGCATTGTCGGCTTGATAACCGCAGGCGTGCTTATCATCGTCGCCGCGGATTGGTCTTTTAAGCAAAACGTTGCGGTCGGAGCGGCGTTCGTCGTTTCCGCTGCCGCAACAGGGCTATTTATTTATTTCAAAAAGTCAATAAATTTTATTATATTCACGGTTGCTTTAATTAGCATGGTTATTGGATATTTATTCACCCTGTAAATAAAGAAACAAAATTCAGAGCAGCACATGAAATCAAAATCTTTTATCGTAAAAAATAAATTTGGCATTCACGCACGTCCGGCGCGTCTCCTCGTCGAGACTGCCTCAAAGTACAAATCGGATATTTACATCTCTAAAAACGGTGAAGAAATCAATGCGAAAAGCATCATGGGCATATTGATGCTCGAGGCGGGCAAGGGCGCGGAGCTTGTATTGCGCATCGTAGGCGAGGATGAGAACGAGGCGTTGCAGGAAATGGAAGCAATTTTCGAGAAAATAGCGACGATCGACGAGTTGAATTAATCTTGAAAAGGCAGCTTGATGAGCGCAAAAAAATATGAAATACGTTTACACGGGGTGGCGGCGTCGCCGGGCATTGCATTTGGCAGAATCCTGCGCATAGGCGGCGATGTCGTCGAGGTGGAGAAAAGGACAATTCAAGCGGATCAGGTTGCAGTCGAGATTGAAAAACTGAAAATAGCGCTCGCCAAATCCAAGGCTGATTTGCAGGAGATGTATGAAAAAACGCGCGCCTCCTACGGGGAGGAGGCGGCGGAAATTTTTTCCGTTCATAAAATAATGCTTGAAGACCCGATGGTGGTCGATGAAAGCGAAAACAAAATCAGCAAGGAAAAAGTAAACGCTGATTTTGCTTTTGCCATGGTCATGGAGAAATACATCGGCTTGTTGCGAGGCATGAATGACGAGCTATTCAAGGCGCGCTCGGCCGACGTCATTGATTTAAAACGACGCGTCATTCGCTACATTCAGGGCGGGGCCCCCAGTCGCCTAAAGCAGCTTAAAGAGCCGGCCATTATTTTCGCCAAGGAGCTGACGCCCTCCGAAACCATTCGCGTCGACAAAAGCAAGGTGCTGGGTTTTGCCATGGATTTTGGCGCTCGCACCTCGCACGCCACAATTTTGGCCAGGTCCATCAAGGTGCCGGCGGTCGTTGGGTTGAATAACGCCAGGGATATTTTAAATGACGGCGATTTTGTTGTTCTTGACGGCGACGAGGGCGTGTGCATCGTCAACCCGACACGGAAAACCATCGCCGCGTACCGAAAACGTCACGCCGATTACATCACCTTTGAGAAAAAGTTGTCTTCCATCAAAGGCCTGCCGGCGCGGACCAAGGACGGCAAGGATATCGAACTCGCCTCGAACATCGAATTCCCCAACGAGGTGGATTCTATCGTCGACCTGCGCGGCGACGGCATCGGCTTGTATCGAACCGAATATCTCTTTCTGGCGGGAGATCGCCAGCCGGAAGAAGAGCAGCAGTTTGAGGAATACAAGACCATCATTGAAAAACTGAACGGAAAGCCGCTTATTATTCGCACCTTTGATCTCGGCGGCGACAAGCCGTCCGAATTTTTGCCCATGCCGGTGGAGCTTAACCCGTTTCTTGGCGTGCGCGGCGTTCGGCTTTATCGCGGCGCCGGTCACGATTTTTTTCGGTCGCAATTGCGCGCCATTATTCGCGCCAGCGCTTATGGCGACGTTCGCATCATGTTTCCAATGATCGCCTGCGTGTCTGAAATGCGTTATTGCCGGACTATCATGGACGAGATCATGAGTGATTTTAAAGCCAAAGGCGTTCGCTTTAATAAAAAAATACCATTCGGCGCCATGATCGAAGTGCCGTCTGCGGCGGCGACCGCAGACCTCATCGCCAGGGAATGCGATTTTCTCAGCATCGGCACCAACGATCTCATTCAATACACTATAGCTGTTGATCGCGGAAATAAAAATCTTGCCTATCTTTACCAACCATACAATCCCGCCGTATTGCGTTTTATACGCGATACCATTAAAAAAGGGCATCAACAAGGCGCCTGGGTCGGCATGTGCGGCGAGATGGCCAGCGATCCTCTCATGACCATGGTGCTCATCGGGTTGGGCCTGGATGAATTCAGCATCAGCCCGGTGTCGCATTTGCTCGTCAAAGCCATTATACGTCATGTGGAATACGCCGAGTGTGAAAATCTGGCGCAAAAAGCGTTGGCGCTGTCGACGTCCGATGAAGTTAAAAGCTATCTCGAAGATGTTTACAATAAAAAGTTCAAGCATCTGCAACATTTCCCGCACTAAAGTTGTTCGCCCGAACAACGTGCGATATCGATGCTCCAGGATCAGCAATGGCTTAAAAGTAATTACGCAGACCCCCAAAGCTGTTGGTAGTTACTGAGGATTTTCAAGCCCCTTGGTCTATTGATTTATTTACAAAAACAGAAAAGGGAGATACAACCTATGGCAGAAATGCTTTTTACATCAGAGTCGGTAACAGAAGGACATCCGGACAAGGTGGCGGATCAGATATCCGATGCCGTGCTTGACGCTGTGTTCGCGGAGGATCCGAATGGTCGAGTGGCCTGCGAGACGTTTGTCACCACGGGGCTTGTTCTTGTCGGCGGCGAAATCACTACCGAGACTTATGTCGATATTCCGACGATCGTTCGAAATACGGTTGAAGAGATCGGTTATACGAACGCCGCTTTTGGATTCGACTATGAAACGTGCGCCGTTCTGACGACCATTGACCAGCAATCGTCCGATATCGCGCTTGGCGTCAATCGCGACGGCGCCGGCGACCAGGGCATGATGTTCGGCTTTGCCTGCGACGAAACCGAGGAATTGATGCCGCTGCCCATTATGCTGGCTCACAAGTTGACGCAACGGTTGGCCATGGTCAGAAAAAGCGGCGAACTCGATTTTCTGCGGCCTGACGGCAAGTCGCAGGTCACGGTCAGGTATGTCGACGGCGCGCCCGTATCCATCGATACGATCGTGATCTCGACGCAGCACTCGCCCGATGTGGACAATGAAACAATCCGACATGAAATTATTGAACGAGTGATTTTTCCGGTATTGCCAAAGGATTTGCTGCCTACGGACGGACCCGTTTACCACATAAACCCGACAGGACGTTTTGTGACCGGCGGTCCGCAAGGCGACGCCGGCCTGACCGGTCGTAAAATTATCGTCGACACTTATGGCGGCTACGCGCGTCACGGCGGCGGCGCTTTTTCGGGCAAGGATCCGACAAAAGTC
>JAJRST010000215.1 GCA_024278645.1 bacterium
CTGTCCATATCCGCGGTGCGGTACAGGATTTCTTCCTTTGTAAACTCGCCGCCCAAAACCGGGTGCTCGCCGGCGGAGGGCCGACGATCGGCGCGGTAGGTTTTTTCAGCGGAGGCAAAATACTTTATTTTGTTGCTGAACAACGGTCCGCTGAGAGTCATATTATAAACATTGTATCCATAAGAGTAGGTGCCGAGGAACTCGCTGTCGCGGCTCAGGAACTCGTCGGTAATGACTTCGCCGGTGAGATTAAAATTGTTGGAGCCGGACCTGGACGAGGCGATGACCACACCGGAGTTGGCAAAACCGTATTCCGCGGAAAAGCCGCCGGCCTGGTAGTTGATCTGTTCCAGGGAGTTGATCGGAACATCGCCGACGCGCTGGCCGGTTCTCAGGTCGTTGCTGTAGACGCCGTCGACATAGTAGGCAATTTCATCGGCGCGACCGCCGCGGACATACATGGTGCCTCGCGCGCTCACAACACCGGCGGCCGTAGCTACGACGCCCGCATAAGAACGAATCGGCATATTCTCTATGTCTTCGGCCGTCATAATGTGCGTCTCATTGGTGGAGTTTTTATTCACCAAGGGCCTTTCGGCGACGATGGAGATCGATTCCACCTCGATAGCCTCGGTTGGAAGTGCAAAATTGACCTCGGTCGTCAAGTCGACGGAAACGCGAACGTTTTCCATAATCACGACTTCGTAACCGATAAAGCTTGCTTTCAGCGAATAGATGCCAGGGGGGACGTTCAAAATAATAAAGCCGCCCTGGGCATTTGTCGCCGCGCCGAGGCTTGTGCCTTCAATAAGCACATTGGCGCCAGGCAACGCTTCTCCGGTCTCTTTGTCGACGACCGTACCGATGATCTTACCTGTCGTACCTGCATACAAGCAGACCGGCAACAAGAACATCAAACCTAAAATTAGCGCTCTCTTTAACATGCTGTTATACCTCCTTGATTATGTAATCCAAATTAGAGGGTTAGTGTAGGCAAGGACGTCTACCTACGAATAAATATTTCGCTGACTCGGGCAAACCCCGAGCCCTCGTCAAACAGTCTCCCCCAACCAACACAATATTAGCGCTCTCACCTCCTCTCATTTCCTTTTTTCCGGTTTATCGTACTGCTCAATTTACGGAACGACGTAATAGAAAACAGCAGATCCTTTCTCATGGTTTAGTTAAAAATTATATTTCTGTATTAAGAAGGATGATACAAATCATCATCAGAATTGAGGTCGTAGTATATAAAAATGGCGCTCGCCGTTTTTACTTTTTGATCTAGTGGCATATAATCATTGTGGGCTATACATACTGAATTTGTACTAAATATATATTTTTAACGGCCGAAAGTCAAGTGTAAAATTTTGTAAAACGATTCTTGCAATTACAAAAAAATAATCAATTTATAGCCATAACGCCAAAAATATTTTTACACACGGCGTCGTACAACAGCAGGCCGGCGCGAGTCAGGCCAAGCGAACCACGCCATAGCGTCAACAGGGCGTTGTCATGCGATTCCTGAAACGGCGCCACACGGGCAACGTCGCCGAACAGACCTGTGACACGGTCAAGGAACTCATTCTCGGAAATATCGGTATAGTTTTGCACAACCTGCAGATCAACGCCTTGCGCACATCTTAATCCCAAAAGAATCAATTCGTGCAGCCTGGTGTGACGCGACAAAAGCTCTCCGCCGCTCACCGGACTTTGCCCCGCCTGCAATTTCGCCACATAGACATCAATATCATCGACATTCCACCAGCGGCGTTTCGCATCAAACGAATGGGCAGAGGGGCCCAGCCCCAGGTAGGGGCTGCCGTCCCAGTACTTGCTGTTGTGGCGCGAACGAAAGCCGGGCAAGGCAAAATTGGAAATCTCGTAATGCTCATATCCCGCTTCGGTCAACATTTCCATGCCAAGCAGGAGCATGTCGCGTTCCAATTCTTCGTCGCACTTTTGCACCCGTCCCTCGCGCTCCTGCCGCCACAACGGCGTGCCGGCCTCGTAGGTCAAGCCGTACATGGAAATGTGTTCGGGGGCGAGACGAATGGCGGTATGCAATGTCGCTTGCCAACTTTTAATCGTCTGCGCCGGAATGCCGAAAATCAAATCAATGCCAACGTTGTCAAAACCGCATTCCCTGGCCGCGTGGATTGCCTGAACCGCCTCCCGAGCGGAATGAATGCGCGACAGAAAAGCAAGCTCGTCATCTTGAAACGACTGAACGCCTATGGTCAGACGATTAAAGCCCACTTGCTTGAAAACCTTTAAATGATCCCGAAGCATGGCCCCCGGGTTTGCCTCGAATGAAAACTCGGCGTCCTGTGAAAAATTGAACTTGGCAAGGATGTGACGAAAAAAGGGGGCGAGAAACTGCGGAGACACAAGGGACGGCGTGCCGCCGCCGATATACAGCGTTGCAAAGGTCGACTCTGAAAAATCTTCCGACGCCGCCTGAAGATCAATTTCCTGATGCAGCGCCTCAAAAAATGCCGCCTCTTTGTCTCGCGTGCCTACGGAATAAAAATCGCAGTAACAGCACTTGTGGCGGCAAAAGGGGAAATGGACGTACATCGAGCAAGTCTGCATAAGCTAGCGAATGATGTTAAAAATGCGATTCCAGCGAATGGCGGCAAAAACGTTCCAGGTGGGGTTTAGCCTGTATTTGTCGAAAGAAAAATAAATGATCAGCGCCTTGCCAAGGATGTTGTCTTGCGGCATAAAACCCCAATAGCGGCTGTCGGAACTGTTGTCGCGATTGTCGCCCATCATAAAATAGTGTCCCGGCGGTACGATCACCGGGCCGTAATGCCGGCCGTTTGTCCGGCCATCGGCGCGCTTGCGGATCGTATAGCGAGCGCCGTTTTCCAGGGCGACTCTGTAATAGGCGAACGTCGCCTCTTCCCGCGGGTCGTATTTTGTATCGATCAGCTCCTGCACACCCTCCGGCCTGCCGTTGATGTAAACGGTGTTGTTGCGAATTTCAATAGTGTCACCCGGCAGACCGATGCAGCGCTTGATATAATCGATCGTTTTATCCCTGGGGTATTCGAATATGATAATATCGCCGCGCCGTGGCTGCTTGAACGCCGGAAAACGAATATGCGGGATTTCCACTCTTGTACCGGGCAGCCTGTCCGGCGTTCGTATGCCGTAGACAAACTTGTTGACGAGAAGGAAATCGCCGACCATTAACGTGTCCTTCATGGAACCGGTCGGAATCCGGAACGCCTGCACCACAAACATGCGCAGGATCAGCGCCACAATAACGGCGATGGCCAGGGCTTCGAGATATTCTTTATACAGACTTTTCGAGGAGTGCATTGCTATCGGATAACGCTAAAAATACGTTCCCAGCGAATTTTACGATTTAAATGCCAGAGCGGCTCCATTTTATCCCAGGAGAAAAAAATGACCAGGGCTTCGCCGACAATATTATCCATGGTCAAAGCGCCCCACATGCGACTGTCATAGCTGTTGTCGCGGTTGTCGCCCATCATGAAAATATGGTTGGGCGGCACAATAATAGGCCCCCAGTTTTTCATCTGCTGCCTGGGGTTTCCGGCTTTACGGATGACATACGTTTGCCCGTTTTCCTTGGTGATGCGGAAATATTTGATGTTTCGATTTTCCTCGCGATCCCATTTTTGCCCGATGAACTTTTCCTCGCCCTCCGGCCGACCATTGATGTACAGCTTTGTATCCCGCACCTCCACGGTATCGCCGGCGACAGCGACGCATCGTTTAATATAATCCACGGTGACATCGTCGGGAAAACGAAAGACGACAATGTCGCCGCGTTTCGGCTGCCGGATGCCGGGCAAACGCGTCGATGGAATCCTGACTTTGGTGCCGATGATGCGATTCGGCGTATTGATGCCATACACGAATTTATTCACCAGCAAAAAGTCGCCGATCATCAACGTATCCTTCATCGAACCTGTGGGGATGCGATAGGATTGAATGACCAGCGCTCGAATGATCAGGGCGGCGATAAGCGCCACGCCAATGGATTCGAAAAATTCGCGAAACTTGCTTTTTTTCTTACTAATTCTCCAGCTTTCTCTCAATAAACCCAGTCCATTTTTTCCAAACGCTTTTGAGCAACGCGCGTGCTCACCTCAAAAACGAGACAAACATAGACAAAAAATAGCACAAATGCAACAGCTTGCTGGTGCAGATACCAGCCCGCCGCAATGATGCCGATTCCCACGGCGCCGAAAAGCAGGTGCACCAGCATTGAAACCAATGTCCAACTCATATCCACCATGTAACGGGGGTCGGTCCAGTCAAAGCGGCCGGCAAC
>JAJRST010000216.1 GCA_024278645.1 bacterium
AAGACGTTCGGCGGCGCCGAAGCGGCGACAAAACCAATGGAACTGGTGTTGCTCGGCTTGGGCGGCTGCACTTCCATGGATGCGCTCTCCATTTTGCGCAAAATGCGTGAAAATGTGCTCGATTATGAAATGCAGTTGGAATCGGAGCTGGCGGATGAGCATCCCATGGTATTCACCAAAATCCATATAAAATATGTTTTCCACGGCAAAAATCTCAATCCGGATAATGTGAAAAAGGCCATTGAATTGTCGATGACGCGATATTGCTCGGCGACGGCCATGCTGCAGAAAACCGCGGAAATCACCTATGATTTTGAGGTGAAGGAAATCGAATAATATTCGAACCTTATGCCGATTATTTAACTCGTATCCTCTCACATATTCCTACGTGGGTCTTTGGCCGGCAGGCCAAAGACCATTTTCTCTTTAGAAATCCACTTGTTTTTGTTAAAAGATTTCAATATTTTCCGACCTATTGATTCTGATTGTCAATGTCGATTGTGAAATGCTATATGGATATATTGGAATGAACAACGAAAAACACGAATCCGCGGACGCCGAACTCGTGCAGCGGGCAAGAGCCGGCGACAGAAAAGCGCTTGCCGCCATTGTCGCCGAAAATGAGCAGTTGGTTTACAACACGGCTTTGCGGCTTGTTGGCAACAGCGAGGAAGCGGAATGCGTCATGCAGGAGACCTTTCTCAAAGTCTTTCAGGCGCTGCCGCAGTTCAAGGGCGAATCGTCATTGTCGACATGGATATATCGCATCGCCACCAATTTTGCCCTCATGCGTTTGCGCGACCGTAAAAAGGATTTCAGCGATTTTGAGCACATCGACTATAAAGTGAGCAAGAGCGCCCTGGATAATTTCAACCGCTCCATCGGCGCCAACCCCCATCGCGCCATTGAAAATAGCGAGCTTCGTGAAAAAATGGAACAGGCGATCAACGATCTGCCGCCCAAGTTTCGCAGCGTTTTTGTTCTCAAGGATATTGACGGACTTTCGCTGAAAGAAATTGCCGAGATGAACGACATGAGCCTGCCCGCCGTCAAATCCAACCTTCATCGGGCGCGATTGTTTCTCAGAAATCGTTTGGCGGAATATGCTGAAAAAGAGATTTCCGCGGCTTGAGTTTATAAATTACAAATCCGAAGCGTCACGTTGCTTCGAGGCGCAAAGCGAAGCAAGCTGTCGTGTAAAAGATATTCCTTTGAATAAAACTGCCACACAAGTTTGAGGTGAAAATGAAATCGAATGCATTATTGTCGCTTGTCGCGCTCCTGGCCGTAATTGCCTTGATCGTCGGCGTCCTGGCTCTGAATACAGCCAACACGGCAAAGACGTTAGCATTGTCGGAAATAGTCGTCGGGGAAGTGAACTCATTGAGCACGCCGGTTTTGAATGAAGAAGACGGGGCCTTGAGTTACCTGACGGTGTACGACATCAGCATAGCCAACATGTCGGGGCCGGCGGTGACCTTGGAAAAAATATCAAGAGCTGAAAGCGGCGGCTTTTTGACGCTGCTCAAGGGCGAGGATGTCGTCGCCGCGGACGTAAAAGCCAGGGCCTTTGTCACGGAACAAAGCAGCAGCGCTATCAAGGCGAACCCCAAGCTGCTCAAGGACATCCCGCAATCGGACATGGGCGATGCCGTTGAAATCGGGCTGGTCATCGAACCCGGGCAAACAAAGGTGCTGCATCTGGGCGTGTCCATGCAGCCATTTTCGGACGATGGCGTCGTGGCCAATATGGCTCTCGTTTCCTGGCGTTTTGAATTTGACAACGGTAAAAGCTATATCTTTCGTCGAGGATTTCCCATTTACCCTTTGCGCAAATAACAAAGCCCGACGAAAAATCGTCGGGCTTTTTCAATATTCACCGGATGTCTCGGTTCTAAAGTCTACGTGAACATTATTTGATTTCGATCTGTTTCGCCTTGGCTTCTTCGGATTTGCGCAAGGTGATTTTCAGAACGCCGTCTTTATACTCGGCCTGAATGTTTTTCTCATCGACCTTTTCCGGCAGACGGAACGACCGGGTGAAGGCGCCGTACTGGCGTTCATAGTAGTAGCGGTTTTCCTCCTCTTCCTTCGTTTCCTCGCGTCGCTCGCCTTGCAGCGTCAGCACGTTGTCCTGCAGCGAAATTTTGATATCTTTTTTATCCAGACCCGGCAGGTCCGCCAACAGCTCGTAAGCGTCCTTGGTCTCTTTCACATCGACGCGAGGCGTCCATACGGTCGAATCCTCATCCCAGCCGGTAAAATTGGCCAACGACGTATTCCAAAAATCCGTGAAGAACCGATCCATCATTCTCGGCACATCCAGCTCCACTCTCGGTTGACGTTTGACTAACCACATAACAAACACCTCCTTTTTTGTATTTTTAATTTATCGATTTTTCTTTTCGATTTCGCTTTGGGGGGATACAAAGGGTGTGCCAAAAATAATAAAGAAATTACAGCATTGCTTAGATATTGTAAAAATAATGGGTTATGTTAGAGCTGTATGAAATATGTCCCTTCTCTAAAGTATGACAAACGGTGTGACGATGGGCAGGCTGTTTTGTCAATGTGGCGGATGATGTGACAGGGGTGAGGCTGTCGCCCACTGTGGAGCGGGCGACAGCGTTCGATGACAGTAATGCTTTTATCAGAAATTCGTAAATAATTTAGACTTTGTCCAAGGTGTCATAGGCATCTGACTCTCGACGCTTTTTATCCCCAAGCTGTTCCGCCGGTAAAACTTTTTCGGCGGGCAGTCACAATGCAACAGCAGCGCGGCAAGGAGCAGCGCCAGGCATATAAAATTGCAGTGGCTTCTTGTCATCGACGGATCCCCCGAGGGCTGTGTCTGAAAGAAAGTGATGGGCAGGGTGCAACCGGTTTTCAAATAATCTTGCAGATGACGCTTACGGGTGGCCTTGGTATCCTGGTCAGGAGAAAAATGACATTGTTAAAGAGTAATGGATTTTGTATATTTTTGCATGGTGAGTCATGATAAAATAAAGAATGTTGCACGGAATATGGCCATAGCCGTCAATGCTGAACGAGTCATTTTATTCGGCTCTTATGCCCGTGGCGACGCCACGGAGAAAGGCGACGTGGATTTTTTGATTGTTGCACAAAGCGATTTGCCTCGCTTTAAAAGAAGTCGACAATTGTATAAACTTTTTAGACCTCATCCCTTTGCGATGGATATTGTCGTTTACACGCCGGAGGAATTTGAAAAAGGGAGAAAAGTTAAAGTATCGTTTGTTTCAACCGTATTAAAAGAAGGCAAGACGCTTTATGTAAGAAGAAATCCTGGTCGGCAAACAGTGGGTGAACAAGGCAAAAAATGATTTGCTCAACGCTGACAATAACCTGAAAGCAGAAAAAATCCCTCTCGACACAGTTTGCTTCCACTGTCAACAAGCGGCGGAAAAATTTCTCAAAGCTTACCTGGTTGCTAATGGTTGTTCATATCCAATTTCACATGACCTTGTTCTCATTCTTGAAAAAATTCTCCGTATAGATCCTACTGCTGAAGTCCTGCGAGACGACTTGGCGCTTCTCACGCCCTATGCCGTTGAAATCCGATACCCGGATGACTGGTTCATGCCGACGGAAGAAGATGCAAGGGAGGCGAGAGAGGCCGTGGCGCGTGTTGCGTCATGGCTCAAAAAAGTCCTGCCTGATGTCTTTGTCGAGTGAAAGTCGTTGGCATGCAAATAGTGGAAGGCCGCCGCCCGCGGCCATCCATTATTTATATCCCGTGCTAATCAAATGATACAACAGCACCCGGTCAAATCCCTTCACATATCTCACCATATCCACGCTTTTCACGTTTTTGGCCAGCTCCAGCGCTCTTTCGCGCAGCTCTTCCCATTCCACCAGCAGCTTGTTTTCGATGAGCGATTCCTTGATCACCATGAGCAGGGTGGAGGTGTCCGAGTTTTTCAGCAATCCTTCCAGCTTGTCCACGGTCAGGTGGCCGTCGGTGACGATTTTGGCGAACACGCCGGATGACAAGTCGGACTCGTTGACCTCGCGCTCCCAGGTGGAAATCCAGTTGCCGATGCGCGCCATTTCCTGCGTCAATAAAACGATCTCGCGTATGGCGCCGATTTCCCGCTCGTCGAACGGTTCGGAGAGGAGGATGTCCGTGTCCATGTACAGAAAAACCATCATGTTAAAGGCGGAAAAGCGCATCGCCTCGGAGTAGTTGAGGATGGAGGGCGTCTGGTTCAGCACAAAGGCATAATGACAGGCGTTCCACACCTGTTTGACGTCAAACTCGTAAATGTTGGCGTACATTTTCCAGTATGGCATGGGCTTGAAAATATTTTCGGCATAGTCTAATATGGATTGCAGCAACGCCGCCTTGGGGTAATTCCTGGCATCGAGCTGACGGCCATAGTTTGCGTCATGAGAAGGCGTCTGCAACAGGGTTTCCAGGAGCTTCTCATCCTTGCTGTTGTCCGCGGTGTCGTCGACAATGGTGACAGCCAGGGTGAGCAATAATTTTATCTCGCCGCAAAGGTGAACCCGCTGCGGCGGCACGGAGGAGAGCATAAAACCGTCATCGCCGTTTTTCAACAGCGTCCACAGCCATTTCCACAGAAAACGGTCGCGCGGTTCGAAATGCTTTTCATATTCGAGCATAAAGCTGTGAAAGGATTCGGGCAACGGAGCTGATGAGACCTGTTCCAGGATGGAGCGTCGTTTTGTTTTGGCGTCACGTAAAATGCTTGACACGAGGGTCGGCTCTTTCAATGCTGTAGATAACATGGCTGCCTCTTGTTTTTTAGATGCATTATCGTAGCTGCGTCTTTTTACCTGTTGCTGTCGAAGTGTAATCAGTTTTTCATGGTTGTAATCTGCAACATGTGCAGAAAAATGCGATTCCAATCAACCATCGGACTGGCCCCGCTGCTAGCCGTTTTTACCCTCGGGTATTGGCGGCAATCCGTTTACATTATTGTTATATGGTTTTAATGATACCAGGATTTTATCCAGGTAAAATGTTGTGCAGTGAATGTCTTAGACTACAGGCGGCTGTTTTGGTGCAATACAGCATCGCCTGCATATTTAAGCCATTGTGTAATGGCGGCATGCAGTGTTGCGATTGATTTACGACAACTGATGTTAGATATCAATTGTCATTAAAAAAAGCCTCCGTTGAGCAACGCCAATTGCTCAGCCCCATATCTACTCAAAACAATATATATAAAAATAGTAAAAAATAACAGTTTTTTTTGCAAGTCGTAAAAAAAACGCAACTGTTCAGGCGCCCACTTTGGCAGAATACCGGTTAAAACGAAAAGTCATTGCGCGCGCTCCCGCCGTGGCTGTTGGCGTCTTTTTCATCAATTATCATGTTTTAGGCTGAATAGTTACAAAAAACCGGATGTCCGCCCTGCGGCGGACTCCGGCGATTATATTCTGGCGCCCGGGCTCCAGGCTTGGAGGCCGGAACCAGCTTGGGAACGAGAAATTACAGCTTTTTCACTTCGCTCACCAGCTCCTGCACTTTGTCTTTGGCGCTGCCAAAAAACATGCTCGTCTTCGGATCATAAAAGAGCTCGTTGTCGATGCCGGCAAAGCCGACGTTGAGGCTGCGTTTGATGATGATGATATGTTTCGCCTTGTCGACGTCCAGAATGGGCATGCCGTAAATGGGGCTGCTCTTGTCGTAGCGGGCGATCGGGTTGATGACGTCATTGGCGCCGATGACCAGGGCAACGTCGGCGTGCGGGAATTCAGGATTGATATCATCCATGTCGTACAGCAAATTGTACGGCACTTGCGCTTCGGCCAACAGCACGTTCATGTGACCGGGCATGCGTCCGGCGACCGGGTGAATGGCGAATTTGACTTCCACGCCGCGGGATTGCAATAGCTCGGTCAGTTCGCGTACGGCGTGTTGCGCCTGCGCGGCGGCCATGCCGTAGCCGGGAACGATGATCACCGATTGCGCATAGCCCATTATCATAGCCGCCTCTTCGGCGTCCACGGAACGAGCGACTTTGTCGCCGGTTGCGGTTGTGGCGCCGGCTTCCATGTCGCCGGTGCCAAAAGCGCTGAACAGCACATTGGTCAACGAGCGGTTCATGGCTTTGCACATAATCTGCGTGAGAATGAGACCCGCGGAGCCGACCAACGAACCGGCGATGATGAGGATGTTGTTTTGCACCACAAAGCCGGCGGCGCAGGCGGCGAGGCCGGAAAACGAATTCAACAGTGAGATGACCACCGGCATGTCGGCGCCGCCAATGGGAATGACGAAAAGAACGCCGTACAGCAAGGAGAGACCGACGACGACATAAAACAGCGTCCAGCTCGGCGCCCAACCGATGATGTAAACGGAAAGTCCAACCGCGCCCAAAATGACCAGCACATTGACGACCTTTTGCAGCGGGAATTGCACCGGCGCGCCGGTGATGAATCCTTCCAGCTTGCCGAACGCCACAAAGCTGCCGGTAAAGGTGACGGCGCCGATGATAATGGTTATAATAATGGAGATCGAGGCGTCCAGGTGAAGAATGCCTTCGCTGGTGGAGGTGGCCCTTAAAAACTCGGCCATGGCAACAAGCGCCGAGGCGCCGCCGCCAAAGCCGTTAAAGATGCCGACCATTTGCGGCATGGCGGTCATTTTCACCTTGCGCGCCGATACGGCGCCGATGAGCGAGCCGATGATGATGCCGACGGCGATCCATGTAAAATCGATAATTTTTCTGTCAAGCAGAGTGACGACAATCGCGATGAACATACCTATGGCTGCGATGAGATTTCCTTTTCTGGCGGTAGCCGGAGAGCTCATAAATTTCAAGCCATAAATAAAAAGTGAAGCAGCAATGAGGTATGATAGGGCGATGATTGTGGAAAGTCCATCCATTACGTCCATGATATGCACCTCACTTTTCACTGGTTTTCTTTTTGAACATGTTGAGCATTCGGTCGGTTACCAAAAAACCGCCGACGACATTTATTGTAGCAAAAGCAACGGCGACGACGCCGAAAACAATGTTAAGCGTCGAGTGGCCTTCGCCGGCCACCAAAATGGCGCCGATGATGGCGATGCCGGATATGGCGTTGGCGCCGGACATCAACGGCGTATGCAACGTAGGCGGGACTTTGGTGATGACCTCAAAACCGGCAAACATCGCCAGCACAAAGATCGTCAGTCCCATCATTAATGATTCTGGCATAGTTTTTTCCTTTCACTTTCAAAGCTTGATGCAACATCTTGTTAAAGATTTTATCCCTCTACCGCGAATTTCGCAAATTACGCGAATTTGCAAATCTTTTCCAGTAGAGAGATCTCTCGCCAAAATTGATCAGAATTCCCAACTCTTTCTTTGCAACTTGTGTTGAATTGATGATTTGTGCTTCTTCTTTCTCCGTGCAAAGTTTTATCGCTTTTATCTCGACAATGATTTCATCATAGCACACAAAGTCGGGAATATAATATTATTTTAATCTGTGTTGCTTGTAGAACGTTGGCAACTTGGGTTGTGATACAAAAGGTATCTCTTGAAGATGAAATTCTATCTCAAGCGCTTCTTGGTAAATGGCTTCGAGAAAGCCAGGTCCAAGCGATTTATGCACTTCGAGTGCAGCCCCAATAATCTTGTAGGACTCTTTTTTAAATAGAATTTCAACCATTTGCCATTCGCACAATTCGCGTAATTAGCGGTTAATTTAATAATTCTTTGGTGCGTTCGTTGACGATTTGGCCGTCGTGCGTGATGCAGGCGCCGGCGATAATCTCGTCCTCGAAATCCAGCTTGATCTCGCCCTCGTCGGAGATGAACAGCTTGAGCAGCGTCACCACGTTGCGCGCGTACAACTGGCTGGTGTGAATGGACACCTGGCTCGGCAGATTTACGGGGCCGATGATCGTCACGCCATTGACCTCCACATTCTCGCCGGGCTTGGCGCCGACGACGTTGCCGCCCTGCTCGACCGCCATGTCGACAATGACGCTGCCGGGTTTCATGCCGGCGATCATGTCTTCCGTGACCAGCACGGGCGCCTTTTTGCCGGGGACGGCAGCCGTGGTGATGACCACGTCGGAAGTGGCGATGTGATCCTTGAGCACCTCGTGTTCGCGCTTTTTCGCTTCTTCGGAAATCTCTTTGGCATAGCCGCCCTCGGCTTCGCCCTC
>JAJRST010000014.1 GCA_024278645.1 bacterium
CATCGGCGGCAAAGCGACATTTCCATTTTTTCGAGGCGACAATTTTTTGCAAAAAAAGATCGTCATCGCCGGAGACGTAATTGGCCACGCCGTCGAACCCATTCAATTCCTGATAAACCTGTTTGCGGTAGCCAAAGTTGG
Source organism: bacterium (assembly GCA_024278645.1). Taxonomy (GTDB): domain Bacteria; phylum Zhuqueibacterota; class Zhuqueibacteria; order Residuimicrobiales; family Krinioviventaceae; genus JAJRST01. The sequence continues at coordinate 142 of JAJRST010000014.1, forward strand.
CGCCGTTAGCCATAAATGGGCGGCCCAGGCCAAAACCGGCGGCGCCGATCAGCACCAGCGCCAGGGAATCCAGCGTTTCCAGCTTGCTCAACAGACGGCCATCCTCCTCGACAAGCAGCCACGAGGCCACGGCGCCGGTCTTTTCGTCGAAATGGCGCACCATCACTTCGATCCATGAAGGCGAGACGCGACAGTCGGCGTCGGTGGTGAGAATAATGTCGCCGCGGCTGGCGTTGATGCCCAGTTGCAGCGCCGCCTTTTTGGGCGAAACGCCGTCATAATCGCCGAGGGACAGCAGTTTGATGCGATCGTCGCCGTTTGCATAAGCGCGACACACTGTAAACGTGTCGTCCTCGGAATGATCATCCACCACGATCACTTGATACTTGTCCGGCGTATAAGATTGATTCAGAATATGATCCAGGCAGGCGGCAATATTTTCCTCCTCGTTGCGGGCGGGAATAATGACCGAAACGTATGGTGAATAATCGTTGCTTTTCACGCTCTTTAATCGGAACAAGCCGACGGACATGAGCAGAAGAAATAAAAGATAGGCGGCGGCGCCCAGCCACTGAAAAACGAGGATCGGATCAAGAAGCGACAGGTTTTCCATTTATTTTTTTCATATTTTGACGTTTGAGCAAAAAGAGTCCCAGTCCGACAAGGCTGGGGGTCAGGATATTGATTACAAACAACAGTAGAGAGGCGTTAAAAGCGGCGGCCTCCGGCACGCCAAATTGCCCGAAAAAATAGACCGCGGCGCTTTCGCGGATGCCGAGATCACCCAGTGAGATCGGCAGCAAGGATTTTGTAAACATCACGGCAAAAACGGCAAGATACGCTTCAATGACGGCGATGGGTTGAAAAGCGAAAATCAAAAGCACGAACTGGGTGCAATAAGTGAGCGTTTGCATAACGGTGTACAAAAAGAGTTTGAAGGTAAAATGCGGCGTCGCCAGTTCGATGCCGGAGACGAATCTTTCCAGCGCCTTGACCTTGCGAGCGACATGATGGTAGCGCGCCGCCATGTTGCGCAACAAAGCGGGACGCAACAGGAGAAGTAAAAACGCCGAAACCAGGCTCATGGCCATAATAAAGATCGGCAGCCACACGAACGGATGCATGTTCATGGAGATAAAATGCGACAGGCTGATGATGCCGACAAAGTAGAGCACGGTGAGAGTGATCATTTTGTCGATCATGAGCAGGCCGAGCAGCCTGGCCCAATCCGCGTCCTTGACAAACGCCGTTCTGCCAAAGTCGCCCAGTCTGCCCGGCGTCGCCAGGCCGAGCGTCATGCCCACAAAAAGGGAATATATAATTCGTCGATTGCGAATGCCCGGGTTTTCACGATGCACGATCAGCTTCCATTTTGAAAACTGAAAAAAGATATTCAAAAGCAAAAGCAAACAGGCGGCGCATATCAAAGCCACATTCGTATTGACAAGGGCGGATGACAGTTGTTCGATGCGGATTCGCTTGATGAGCACAAAAAGCACCAAGACGGCGACTAAAATCTTGAACACGACAAAAACGACCTTTTGCGCAAGCGGATTTTTTTGAATGCTGATAAACAAGACTTCCTCGGGGATTATAAAATTACAAGATAGAACGTGCGAAAGAGAAAACCAAGAAAAATAAGCAAAAAAGGAGCGTTATGAAACGCTCCTCAAGCTGGCGGTGTTTATGTTGGCCTGTCACTCCCCCGGATGAAACGTCTCGTTATATCCCTTGAGCAACTGCACCAGCTCCTCGGCAATTTCCTGGGAGTGGGTCAGGAAGGAAAAATAGAGGATGGAGTGCCTGGTTTTGGCGCCGCCTTTTTTCAGTCGCTTGATATGTCGCCGATTGAGATCGTTGACCACGTCATTCACCTCATCCAGGGCGTAGATGGTCGCGGAAATGGCGGCGCGGTCATCGGCCTCGATGGCCTGAACAGCGCGATTCAGCTAGCCCTTTAACAACTCGTAAACTTTATTCGTCTCGGCCGCCTGCGTCTCGTCAAACGGTTTATGTTGGTTGACGATGTGATAATAGCACATGTCCGACAGGTCGGAGATGTGCCGCCCGACGCTTCCGATCGCCGTGATGATTCGCTGACTCATTTCAATATTCGAGCTGTCCATCTGAATATCGTTAATAAAAGTGGAGGCCAGTGCACGGCTCGATTTTTTGAGCTTGTGTGCGTGATCGCGCGCCGACCGCAATCGTTTTTCGTCTTTTGCAAACAAGCCCTCGACCATTTCCGTCAGCACGTCAATCAATTTATTCAAGAACAGCGAACTCTTTTTTGAAATTTTGACTCCGATATCAACCGTCTCTTCCAAACCTTCTTCCTCGGTGGCTTCGCTTGCTCGCTGTTTGTGAATTTTATAGGTATTCACAATCATAAAGACGGCAAAGCCGATGAGCAGAAGCATGGCCGGCAGCTTGAAAAAGTACAGCAGGACGGCAAAAAGAAAAGACAACGTAAAAGCGATAAAAGCCGTCAGAAACCATCCTCCCACCACGGTGAAAACGCCGGAGATGCGATAGACGGCGCTGTCGCGCCCCCAGGCCCTGTCGGCAAGCGAGGCGCCCATGGCCACCATAAAAGTCACATAAGTGGTCGACAACGGCAACTTTAGCGAGGTGCCCAAGGAAATCAATGCGCTGGAGACAATGAGAATGGAAGAGGCGCGGATCATATCAAAAGCGGGGCGGTCCTTGCCGGGATGCTTTATCGCCTCGGCATTGAAAAAGCGTTTGGCAATAGCATGGCGGAGAGAGTCGGGCAGCCATTTTCGAAGAGAGTCGGCGACGCCGACGCCCATTTTCACGATCGGTCGCGTGATGCTCAGCGCTTCAAATCGCTCCTCTCCTTCCTCTTGCCGGCCCAATCGCACCGTCGTCTCGACGACAGTTTTCGCCTTTTTCGAAATCCACAATGTGACGACCATGACGGCGCCGGCAATAAGAAGTATCCATGTGTCCGTATGCACCTTGCCGGCCATGGCCTCCATCGTCGCCTGCAGCGGCTCCGGATATTGCAAAGCGAGAATGTAGGCGTTAAAACCCGCCAACGGCACGCCGATAAAGTTAACCAAATCATTCGCCGCAAAAGCCATGGCCAGCGCGGCAGTGCCGACGAGAACGATAAACTTTAGGATATCAATTTTGACAAGCCAATGAAAAATCTGCAAAAGAACAGTCCAGACGACAAAACTGGCGCCCAGAATGACAAGCGTGTGGTGCTTGATCCAGTCCACCATTTCCGGCGTCATCCAGGATGAACCTTTTGCGCCTTTGATGAGAATAAAATAGGTGATGGTCATCATCGCCAGGCCGCCGTAAATGGCGCCGTATCGCTTTACTTTTTCCTTGTAATCAAAAGTGAACACGAGACGCACAACCCCTTGTACAAGGGCGCCAAAGGTGAACGCAAAAACAATGGACAAAAGAATGCCGGAGATGATGGCGAGCGCCTTTGCCGTGTTGATATAATTCACCAATTCGGACATGTTATGCCCCAATTGGGATATCTTTATCATCGAGACGGCCACAGCCGCGCCCAGCAGCTCAAAAACAATGGAAACGGTCGTCGACGTTGGCAACCCAAACGTGCTGAACAAATCCAGCAGAATGATGTCGGTCAACATGACGGCCAGAAAAATGATCAAAAGCTCGGTGACCTGGAAATATTGCGGATGAAAAATGCCTTTGCGGGCGACCTCCATCATGCCGCTTGAAAAAGTCACGCCCAACAAAATGCCGATGCTGGCGACAATCATAATCACCTTGCGAGAGGCAACGCGCGAACCGATGGCGGCATTCAGAAAATTGACGGCGTCATTGCTTACGCCGACAATTAAATCCGAAAAGGCCAGTGCGAAAAGCACGACAACAACAAATAAATAGATCTCCATATTCTTTCTCTTTCCTGCAAGTTATACCAAACCAGGACTTAAATTAATGTATTCAAACAATATTATCAATCGGTTAATTCAATGTTAATTTTTTGTAAAGTTAAATTAACTTGCATTAAAATGCGTTTTCCCCTACTTTTCCCACAATCAAATGTACGGTTTTTTTATTTTAAAAGCTATGATGACAAAAAGAATTCTTATCGTCGACGATGAAAGAGATATCCGGGACCTCCTGGAGTTCAACCTGGAGAACGAAGGGTACAAAACAATGCAGGCAAGGGATGGTCTGCAAGCCGTTGAAAAAGCAAAACTGAAAAAACCGGACCTCGTGCTTCTCGACATCATGCTCCCGCACAAGGATGGCTTTGAAGTGCTGCGGGAGTTGCGCGCCGACCCCAACACGGTCAACATACCGGTCATCTTTCTCACCGCGAAGGACAACGAGATTGATGAAGTCATTGGTCTGGAGTTGGGCGCCGATGATTACATCGTCAAGCCCATCTCCATTCGCAAACTGTTGGCAAGGGTTAAAAAGGCTTTGCGCAAAAAGCCCTCTCAAGCAGAGGAAGCCTCTCGGGCCTTATCGTTCAACGGGCTCGGCATCGACCCCTCCAGCCACCGGGTGACCGTCAATGATAAAGAAGTGATGTTGACAAAAAAAGAATTCGAAATTCTTCTTTACCTGGCGCGTCGTCCGGGACGCGTCATTACCCGCCGCATCCTCCTAGACGAACTTTGGGATGAAAACGTCGTGGTCATAGATCGCACGATCGACGTGCACATCCGGAAAATTCGCGAAAAGCTTGGCGTCGCCAACATGGATAAAATCGAGACCATCAAGGGCATTGGCTATCGATTTAAAAACGAATCAACCTCCTGATGTATATCTCCTTACGCAAAAAAATCATTCTTTTGGTGCTCTCTTTGCTTTTCATTCTCACAATAGCGGCAAGCGTCATCTCAACGCTGGAATTGCAGAAATATTACAAGCAGCGTATTATTAAACAGATGACATTCCAGCTCGACGAGGTGGAATTCCTGCTGGCCACGCTGAATTTAAACTTTGACGACTCGCAGTATTACGACTATTTTACAAATTATGCTATTCGCGCCCAATACCGTCTCACTCTAGTGGATTCCACCGGTCTGGTCGTTTTTGATTCGAACGTCCCCATGGATTCGCTGGCCCTGTTGCAAAATCATTTGAATCGTCCGGAAGTGCAAATGGCTCTTCGGCAGCGGTTAGGACGAGACGAACGCATAAGCGCCACCCTGGCAAGCCCCATGCTCTATACCGCCAAAGTTTGCAACATCCCCGGCATCCGTTTCATCCGCCTGGCTTTGCCGCTCGATGAAATACGGATGGTCATGAACACAGTGAGTTTGAAGATTCTTGTCGGCAGCGGCGTGGCTTTTTTTATTATGGCTGTCGTCAGCTACTTTATCGCCATACGCATTACCTATCCCATTCAGCAGATATCCAAGGTCGCCGAGAAAATTAAAGGGGGCGACTATAACGCCAGGTTTGCAGTCGTGAGCAGCGATGAAATCGGCGATCTTGCCGAGTTGCTCAACGAGATGCTTGACAAAATTAACGACGACCTTGTGCGCATGAAAAAGCTTGAACGTATGCGCAGTCAGTTCCTGGGCAATGTTTCTCACGAACTGCGCACGCCCATTTTTTCCGTTCAGGGCTATCTGGAGACGATCCTGCAAAACCCGAGAGCGCATCCGGAAAAACAGCGCAAATTCATTAAAAAGGCCTATCGACAGGCGGTGCGACTGAACAACCTGCTCACCGATCTCATTGACATTTCGCGCATCGAATCCGGCGAAATGAAAATGACCTTCGAACCCTTTAACGTCCATAGCTGGCTGCAAAAGATTGTCGCCGAACAGAGCGAAACCGCCGCCGAGCACAAAGTTACCATTTCATTGGCAAACAAAAACAATGAACAGCTGCAGGTGCTCGGAGATCGGCATCGGTTGACGCAGGCCGTCCTCAACCTTGTCACAAATGCCATAAAATACAACGTCGAAAACGGCACGGTGCAGCTCGGCTATCACATTAAAAAAGATGTCGTGGAAATCTATATTTCAGACACCGGGCGCGGCATCGAGGCAAAGCATATTCCGCGAATTTTCGAACGCTTTTACCGCGTTGACAAGGAACGTTCGCGCAAAGTGGGCGGCACCGGGCTGGGGCTTGCTATTGTCAAACACATCATCGAAGCCCACCACGGCGCCGTCTCCGTGGAAAGCGAGATCGGCATCGGAACGCGAATCAGTTTCAAATTGCACAAGACGTCGTAACAATCTTCACGCACTCACTGCAAACCTCTACCAGGAGAGAGAACCCGGCCAGTACGACGACAGCCACCGGCAATTTTTTGTAATTATTCAGTTTAAAGACAGAAATAAACGGCAAAACCATTTCAGGCTGAATAGCTGCAATATTTTTGATATATTTGTCTGCAAAACGTACTGTTTGGGCATAATTTGTTAAAGAGTAGATTGAGTTAAATATCGATAACTCCAGCATGGCTTCTTTTGATAAATCAACCTGTTATTGATGAGCAATCGCCACTATCTCTTACAGCGGGGTTTCGAGATATTATGCTCCGAGCCAACTCGGGCATAACACATACTGGTTGTCCTTTTTTGGCTAATTGGTTTATTGTCAGCGTCTTTATCAAAATGACGGATCGAAAGATCAACAGGCAGGCCAAAAGCCGTGCTCATCGAATCTCCTAAATAAAGCGAATTGCACACATGAAGTACTCGTTTACAAGTATTGTTTATTTTCCTATTACCATCGCCATTGCCATTATAGCCTATCGCTACTACAAGGAATGGCGGGAAAATAACAAGGAAGATTCGCTTTTTTACTTTCTCGCCTTCGCCACCCTGTCGCTCGTGTGCTCCACCGGCGTGTTTACCGGAACCATTTTACCGGACAAGGAAGGCATCATTCTGATGCTGATCGTCAGCAACTACCTGGTGGCGCTGTCCAACGGTTTTTTTGCTTACATTTATGTTTACTACAGATTCCATAAAATATCGCCCTGGTGGGGCTTTTCCATTGTTTTCGGTTTTGGTATTTTCGTCACGGTTTTGATGGAGCTCAACCAACTCACCCCGGCGCTTGAACCGAGCGGCGGCGTCAACTGGGGCGTGCCGATCTGGATCGGCGCCCTGCGCGGCGTCAACTATATGCTCGGCATGGTTCCTCTCATGACGGTGTTGTATCGACAATTGCGAGCGACCGAAGACCGCATGATCATCACCAACAATCTCTTTCTGATGCTGTTCTTCACCTTGCCCCTGATCGTTGTGGTCTTTGATTTCGTCATCGAACCCTGGCTGAACATCCTGGCCCTGTTCAGCGAAGTGGTCATCCTCATTTTGCTCATCCTGGGCATGTTGATCTTTTTTATTTTTTACGAAAGGGCATTGTCAAAAACCCAAAAAAGATTCAAGCATCTGGTTGACAACATGCTCGACCTGGGCTGTCTCACCGACGCCAACGGAATTATCCAATATGCGAACCTCATCCATGAAACCATTTTAGGGTACAAGCCTTCTGACTTGAAAGGAAAAGAAATCCTCGAGATAGTTCATCCTGAGGACAGGGACGCCGTCAAGGAGACCTTGTTGTCGCTAAAATCGGAGATGACGCGAGAGGGTTTTGAATTTCGCTTTATCCATGCCGAAGAACGTCTCATCTGGGTGGAGACGTTCGGCTCCTTTTTATTGGACGAAGAAGCCAGTTTCGCGGACGAATCTTTTATCGTCATTGCCAGTCGCGACATCACCGAGCGAAAGTCGCTGGAAGAGAGCCTGCGGCAATCGCAAAAAATGGAAGCCGTGGGTTTGCTGGCCGGCGGCATTGCTCACGACTTTAACAACTTGCTCACCGTCATCAACGGCTATACGGACATCATGTTGTCTAAAATTGACAAGGACGACGCTTTGTTCAAGTATTTGCAGCAGGTTAAAAAATCCGGCAAACGCGCCTCGGGGTTGACGCGGCAGTTGCTAGCCTTCAGTCGAAAACAAATTCTTGAACCCGAAGTGATCAACATCAACGATCTTATTTTCGACATGGGAAAAATGCTGCGCCGGTTGGTCAGGGAAGATATCGATATGGTGACAAAATGCGACCCGGATCTAAAACCGGTGCAGGCCGACCCCGGCCAGATCGAGCAGGTTATCCTGAACCTTGTCGTCAATGCCAGCGACGCCATGCTCAGCGGCGGCAAACTGACCATTGAAACGAGAAATACCTATTTTGATGAATATAATGTGAAAAAGAAATCCGTGCCCAAAGCCGGCGAATATGTGATGATGGCGGTCACCGACACCGGCATCGGCATCGACAAGGAAACGCGCGAACGCATATTTGAACCTTTCTTTACAACAAAAGAAAAGGGCAAGGGCACCGGCCTGGGTTTGGCGACAGTGTACGGCATCATCAAGCAGAGCCAGGGAAACATCCTGGTGTACAGCGAGCCGGGCAGGGGGACGACGTTCAAGGTCTATCTGCCGGTCACCGAATCCAGCGACAATAAAAAGAAACAAACAAAGCCGGAGGAAGAGTACACCGGCAAAGAGACCATCCTGATCATTGAAGATGACGACGCCGTGCGCACCATGGCCAAGGAAGGCCTGAGCGACCTGGGATATAATGTCTATGATGTACCTGACGGCTCGGACGGATTGGAACTCGTCAAACAAAACCATAAAACTTTTGACTTGTTGTTAACCGATGTGGTGATGCCCAATATGAGCGGCCGGGAAATTGCCGAAAAGGTCGTCTCCTATATTCCGGACATCAAGGTTTTATACATGTCCGGCTACACCGACAACGCTATTGTGCATCACGGGGTGCTGGAAAAAGGCATCAACTTTATCCAAAAGCCTTTCACAATTGTTACACTGGCGAAAAAAATTCGACAAGCCCTTGCTGACGCCTGATCCCCATGTCGCTGCTCTTCAAGCGCCGCCCGCCAGGCAAAGCGGCGTAAAAAACCGTTTGCTTTCTCCCTCGTGATATATTAATTTCCTGCAATTATTGATGAATGTGACGACCCCTAA
>JAJRST010000217.1 GCA_024278645.1 bacterium
AGGCTACGGCCCGGAGACGATCACCCTGAAGCAATTCGTGCCGGGGCGCTATGTCTGTTTCATTCACAATTATTCGCGCGAAGCGGCGTTGACGGCCTCCGAAGGCGTGGTGCAGATTTACGGGCGCGCTGGCCTGCTGCATACGGTCAACGTCCCCACCACCGGCGACGGCGAGTATTGGTACATCGGCGACATCGACGGCGAGACCGGGCAAGTGACGGTGAAAAACACCCTCGGCGGCGAGCAGCCGCGATCCGGCGGCTTGCACAAGATGGCGGCGAAAAGCAACATCGATCGGTCGCTGGCGAGCATTGAATCCTGGGAATGGGATTTTGACGGCGACGGCGTCGTCGACGCCACCGGGCAGAATCCTTTGCATGTTTACACGCAAAGCGGCGATTACACGGTGACGCTCAAGGTGTCCGACGGCGTCAATACTTTTACGGAAACCAAGGAAAATTATATCAGCGTTTCGTCTTCCGGCGCCGGGCCGACAGGCTATAACGTGGCCATCTCCGGCATCGACGTTTCCGACTTTCCGCTGGTAAAGTGTTTTGTCAGCATAAGCGACGTACTCTCCAATCGACCGGTCAACGGGCTGAGTTTGGAGAATTTTACCACGACCGAGGATGATGAAGACGTCATGGACATGAGCATCAGTCAAATCAATTCGACCGTCGGCGCGCGCGAGGACATTGTTTTTGTCTTTGATATCACCGGCAGCATGGGCGAAGAGATCAATACGCTCAAGGATCACGCCCTGGCGTTCGCCGACTCCCTGATGTCGCGCGGCATCGATTATCGCCTGGGATTGACGACTTTTAACGACGATGTGCAATCCATTCACGATTTTACCCCCGACGCCAACGAGTTCAAAACCTGGATCGACGGGCTGACCGCCGAAGGCGGCGGCGATACCAAGGAAAACGCCCTCGAAGGCCTGGCCGCGGCGACGCGTTTGAGCTTTCGCGACAATACACAAAAAATCGTCATTCTGATTACCGACGCCGATTATCACGAAGCCGGAGAGTCCGGCGACGGCCGCACCGACCATACCACGGACTCGATGATCAGCCTGCTGAAAAGCCAACGCATTGTCGCCAATGTCGTCGGGCCGAATTTATCGCAATATGAAAAGTTGGCCGAGGATACCGGCGGCCAGTACTATAACATTTTCGGCGATTTCAGCGACGTCATCAACCGCATCAGCGATCAGATCACCTCGCAGTATGTGGTGATTTATACCTCGCCCCTGAACGTGGCGGACAACACTTGGCGCGACGTGGTGGTGACCGTGCTCAACGGCACAACCGGCGGCATCGGCGAGGGGAGCTACCACATCGGTTCGACGCGGATGATCATGAACCCGCCGACCATCATGGGCAAAAAGGACGATACTTTTACCGTGGATATTCTGGTCGAATCCGTCGTCAATATGGCGATGACCCACTTTTTTGTCGTCTATGACATGACAAAGATCGAAGCGGTGAATATATGGGAGGGCGATTTTCTGGCGCAGGGAGACGCCTCCAGCGCTTTTGTACGTGAAATTAAAAACTCGGCCGGCTATGCGGAGATTTCCGCCACGCGTCTGGCCAACGGCGGCGAACCCGGGGTCAGCGGCAGCGGTCTGCTCGCCCGAATCGAGTTCCGCGTGCTGGTCGACGAGTGGACCAGCGACATCGGCTTTCAGGCCGCCGAGCTGCGGCAGCCGGACAACCGCAACATTGCCGTCACCTCCAGCGGCGCCGCGCTGCGCTCCTACGGCCAGGCCGGCGCTTCGTCGCTGCTCTGCGACTTTGACAGCGATCTCGACATCGACACGCGCGATTTCGCCCTGCTGGCCACCTTTTGGAAACAGGCAAACGGTTCGATCGGCGACGTCGGCCCCTCGGCCGGCTCCGTGCCGCTACTGACGCCGAACCCGGACGCCGTGGTGAATTTCGAGGATCTTTTTGTGTTCACGCGCATGTGGAACTGGTTTCACGCCGCCAACACAAGCGGCGGCTCCGGCCTGGCAAAATCCGACGGCGACTTTTGGTGGCGGGAGACCCCGACCACCGATGAAGCGCGGTTAACGTTGTCGTTCCGGCTCGATAACGTGCGCGACCTGGCCATGGGGCACATCATCGTTCGTTACAATGCCGGGGATTTTCGTTTTATCAAGGCGCGCGAGGGCGCGCTGCTGGCCCCGGACAACAGTTCCGTGGCCCTTTTGGTTGAGGAAAAGACCCCAGGCGAGCTGGAAGTGAGCTTTTACCGCCTGCCCGCCGTCGGCAAAAACGCCAACGTCAGCGGCAGCGGCGAACTGATGAATTTCGAGTTTGAACGCCGCGCCGTCGCGCCGTCGCTCAATGTGAGCATCGCGGATATTGACCTGCGTTCGGCGAAGAACCAGCGCGTGTATGTAAAGACGGCGCTTGCGGACGAGGAACAATGGAGCCTCGGTGCGCCGAAATCGTTTTCGTTGAGCAACTATCCCAACCCCTTCAATAACCGAACAACGATCGCCTTCGACCTGCCCGTGTCCGGCGAGGTCCGCGTGGACGTGGTCAACATCCTCGGCCAGTCCGTTCGCACGCTCGAGGAGGGTCACAAGCAGGCGGGCGCCTATAAAGTTGCCTGGGACGGCAAGGACGACAACGGCGAGGCCGTGGTCTCCGGCATGTATCTCATTCGCCTCAAAAGCCACGAGTTGCAGCTTACGCGCAAGGTTTTGTATTTGAAATAGCAAAAACCCGGATGTCCGTCGAACGGCGGACTCTGTGTTTAGCGCGTCATTGATTTTAAAGCATTTGCGACACCCGGTGTCCTTCGGACAACCTCGTTCACTTTTTCGACAGTCTTTTGGGTTTCTTCATTCCCCCTCGTGTGGGCCGCCGGCCATGCCCCGTTTGCCGGCATTGTCTCCTCTTTTTGATCACATCTCCAAGTCACGGTTAAAGCTCGATATTATCGCGACAACCTCTCTGCCGAATGTCATGCAGATTTGGGCTGTCCAGAAAAAAAACGATGAAAAATAAAAAACGCTTGACATTCCAGTGTATTTTATTTACAATTAAAAAA
>JAJRST010000218.1 GCA_024278645.1 bacterium
AGCGAGTACAGCGCAAAGTTGTTTTGGCGGTTGAATTCATGATCGCCGGTAAAAATGAGGCGCACCCTCGCCTTGGGTTCCACCCCCTTGCGCACAGTGCGCTCGATGCGTCCCTTTGGCGGCCGCACGCCGATGTCGCGCCATGTTTCGCCGCGATTCATGGCCGGCAGTCCACCCAGGTATGTCAATACCAACGGCTTTAATTTTTGTGCATCGAAATTGCCGACAAAAAAGAAGGTGAAATCGCCGGCGTCGGCGTAGCGATCCTTGTAAAAATTGTATGCTGTCTGCAAATCAATTTTGTCCAGTTCTTCCACTTTCCACGGCATTCTTCTCGGATGGTAGTTGCTCATCACCGCCGCGATGGTGTCGGCAAAAACAGACTCGGGCATGGCGCCTTGATTTTCAAGGTATCCCTTGACGCGGGATTTGTAAGACTGGAACGCCGTCTCGTCCATTCGCGGCGCGGTAAAGGCCAGGTAGATGAGTTGAAACAGCGTCTCGATGTCTTTGGGAGAAGCGCTGCCGGAAATTCTTTCCGCCGTCTCGCCAATGCCGGCGTACAGGTGGGCAATTTTTCCGCTCAGCTTTTTATTCAGCGTAACGGCGTCAAACTCGCCCCAGCCGCTCTGGTTGACAATGGCCGATGCGCTGCGGATGGAAATCCAGTCCTCGTCGGCGCCCAGGCTGGTTCCACCCCAGCTTCTGCCGGAGAATCGTATTTCATCGTTCTTGAAATTCGTGGATTTGAGGACGACGCGAACACCGTTGGACAAGGTCCATTCGAGAACGTCAATCTCCGGCATCTCTTTCTCCTCGACAATTGTCGCAGGCTGCGGCGGCGCGGCCACCAACGGCGAGTCGGAAACCTCATCCTCGTAAGGCTTAATTTCTTTGTGCATGGCCCGCTGCATCACCGCCGCCAGCTCATCCTCGGTCGGCGTTTTTACGCCATCCTTCTCCGGCATTTGCACAACGACGACGCGATTAGAGTCGGTGATAAACGAGTCGATCAGTTCGTTTACCTCCCGCACCTTAATTTCCGGAAGGAAGGTTTTTGCATAGTTGTATTCGTTTTCGATGCCGGGGATGGTTTCGTTTTCCAAGTAGTTATTAATGTACTCTCTGACGTAGCGACTCGATTCGGTTTTATCGCGTTCGGCAAAAGCCTGTTCGTACCGGCGAAGCACGGACGTTTTCGCGCGCTCCAGCTCCGATTCGACAAAGCCATATTGCTTCACTCTTCTCGCTTCGGTGAACAGGGCGTCGAGGCCGCGTTCGACGCCGTCTTCCTTGACGCCGGCGCCGAGATAGTAGACGTCCTTAGTACGCACAAAACGACCGCTGGCGGAAGCGCCATATAAAAACGGCGGATCCGCCTGCCGTCGCAGCTCGTCCAGGCGATTGTTGAGCATCTGGTTGTAAAGCGTCTCTATCAGATTATGTCGATAGTCGCCGATTGTTTCAGTGTCCCGCACTTCGCGTTTGAAATAAACGGCGATGCTCGTCCTCGGCGCTTCGGGGTCGGTGACAATCGCATACAAGGTTTCCTTGTGGTTCGGAACCTTGAAAAAAGTGCGCTCGCGCGGGTTTGCCGGGCCGCTGATATTTTTGAAATGCTTCTCGATGAGAGATTTGACATACGACGCATCAAAGTCGCCGACGGCAATGACCGCGAACAAATCCGGGCGGTACCAGTCTTGATAAAAACGCTTGACGGCGTCATTGTCGTCGCTTTGCAGGATGTCAATTTTGCCGATGGGCAGGCGCTGCGCATAGCGCGAATTCCTGAACAGTATTGGGAAATATTTGTCCTGCATTCTGGAGTAGGCGCCCTGGCGCAGCCTCCACTCCTCGATGACCACGCCGCGTTCCTTGGTTACCTCCTCATCCTCATAGCTGACAAGATGCGCCCAGTCCTCGAGTATTTGAAAGCCGGTCTCGAATTGCTGCAAGCTGTCCGTCGGCAGTTGCAACTTGTAGACAACCTCATCAAAGCTTGTATAGGCGTTGATGTCAGGACCGAATTTCATACCAATGGATTCCAGATAGTCGATGAGCGCCTGCTTGTGAAAGTTCGCGGTGCCGTTAAAGGCCATGTGCTCGCCGAGGTGTGCATATCCTTGCTGATCGTCGTCCTCCAGCACGGAACCGGCGTTGACAACCAGGCGAACCTCGGCCCGATGCTCCGGCTTTTTGTTGACGCGGATGTAATATCTCACGCCGTTGTCAAACTGCCCGATAATGACAGCCGGATCGACCGGCAGTTTTTGATTCAGATCCAGGTCCTGAGCAAATACTCCGGCGCAGAGGAACAATAAAATGTAAAGTTGCTTAAATTTCATGATGCTGACATCTCCATTTGATAGTAAATATTCCGGCTAAAAATCCGTTCCTGCCGTCGCCGGAGACAACCTGAATCACCCCAGCTTTTCCAGGCTGGCGGCGACCATCTTTTCGAACAACGCCTTTTGCTCAATCATAGCAGCGACGCGATCTTCCGGTTTCGTTCGCGCTTCCAGGAGAATATAGCCGTTGTAATCCATGGCCGTGAACAGATCGAACAATTGCGGGTAAGGATAATCGCCCTCGTTAAATTCTCGCACATGCACCGTGGCCCCGAACCACTTTTTCAGCATGTTGAAATTATGCTCCAGACCGGGTTCGACGAGGTCCTGCTCGTTGGAATTCCAGCAGATTTTCACATTGGGTTCGCTCACCTGGTCAAAGATTGCTTTCATATTGGCGGGCAGGCTGGTCAGATGGCCGTGCACCTCGACGCGGATTTCCTGGCCATAGTCCCGGGCAAATTTCCCGACCTCGTTTAACGAGGCGGCTATTTGAGCGATCGTCTTTTCATGGGGAACATCATCGAGCAGCCTGTTCGGCTTGACTTTTACGCCCGAAGCGCCGATGTCGTGGCACAGCTTGATCAGCTCAAAAGTGCCCTCTATCTGCTTGCGCAGTTCCGCGGGATCGGGCGAGTGATATTCCTGGTTGGAGCCGTAGCCGACGCAAACAACGGAACTGTCCGCAAAACGTTGTTTCACTTGTTCGCGCTCCGCTTTGTTCAGGGAGGGTTCGACGCCGTGCGCGTGCTGCGTGCGCAGCTCCACAGCCGCATATTTCGCCGTCTCGCAGTTCTTTATCAAGGTAGGCAGGTCCCAGTCTTTGCCCCACAAATAGGTCACAAGACCGATCTGCATGTTACTTCCCGGCTTTGCGCTCTCTTTCCCGGTGGAACATCCTACCAACGTCCCCAAAGCGCCCATACCAGCGCCGACCGCCGCTGATTTCAGAAAAATCCGTCGGGTTATTTGATTTTTATCAATCATGCTTCCTCCTATGCATAGATGCAAATTGGTTTGGATTGTGACAGCTCTGCTAAATAAAGCATTCTTTTAAGAATAACAAGACATTTTATTTCAAATCATATTTTTTAATCTTTTCGTAAAGGGTTTTGCGATCTATTTTCAGAATCCTCGCCGCCTGACTGATGTTGTATTGCGTGTGATGCAATACTTTTTCAATGTGTCTTTTTTCAACCTCGCTCAGGGAGAGCAGCGCCTCCTCCCTGTCCTGCAATTCGCCTCTCACCTGCGCCGGCAGACTGTCCCAATGGATTTGGGTATCTTCTTCAATAACAACGGCTCGTTCAATGACGTTTTGCAGTTCCCGGATGTTTCCCGGCCAACGGTAATGCGTCAATGCTTGCAGCGCCCGTTCGGTAATGCCTTCGACGGGTCGTTCGCGTTTTTGCCCTCCAAATCGCTCTATAAAATGCTCGACCAGCAACGGAATATCCTCAACCCTTTCGCGCAAGGGCGGGATATAGATGGGAATGACGCTGAGACGATAGTAGAGATCTTCGCGAAACCGTCCCTGCTGCACGGCGGCGTGCAGGTCCAGGTTCGTCGCCGCAATGACGCGAACATCCACATGGATCGTCTTTGTATCGCCGACTCGCCGGATTTCCTTCTCCTGGATGGCGCGCAGCACCTTGGCCTGCACGTTGGGTGAAATGTTGCCGATTTCATCAAAAAAGAAAGTGCCGGTGTGCGCCAGTTCAAAAGCGCCTTGTTTGCTCGCCGAGGCGCCGGTAAAAGCCCCCTTGACGTGGCCGAAAAGCTCGCTCTCGACCAGGGACTCCACCAGCGTGCCGCAATCCATGGTAAAAAACGGTTTGTCCTTGCGCAGGGAATTGGCGTGTATGGCCTGGGCGATCATCTCCTTGCCGGTGCCGCTCTCTCCTAAAATGAGAACGGTGCTGTCCGTCGGCGCAATTTTGGAAATGATTTGAAATATTTCCTGCATCTTGGGACTGGCGCCGACGATCTTGTTTTTTTCATTGCCAGTAAAAAGATCGGCGGCGCGATCGGCCACACGACCAAGCAGTTTGCGCCTTTCGATGATTTTCTCCACCAGGGCCAAAAGTTTTTCGCGACTGGTCGGTTTATCCAGGTAATCGAACGCTCCATGTTTTATGGCCTCCACGGCCGTTTCGATGCTCGCAAAAGCGGTGATCAGCACAATATCGACATTTTTATTTTCAGCGCGGGCTTGACGAAGAAACTCGATGCCGTCCATATCCGGCATGCGATAGTCGACAAAAACAATGTGATAGGCGTCCTGTTTAAACTTTTGCAATCCGATCTCGCCGTTTGATGCCGCGGCCACGTCGTATCCCTGTTGCGACAGAATCAACGAATAGGTCTGCCGATACATCTCATCGTCATCTATTACCAGTATTTTAATATCTTTCGACACGTGTACTCCAATGGGCGTTGCTTTGATTGAATAAATATATCTAATTTCGATTTAAATAACCATTTTTTTCTCAGCGCCCGACGCTGTTTCATCTTGACATTCTAACATGAAATAACTATAATTGTTTGTTAGGTTTGAACCGGTTTAGCATAAACGTTCTTTCCATAATTTTTGCATTCATTATTTTGATGGAGATGCTAATGAACAACCCATCCAGAAGAACATTTTTCAAAACAGCCGGACTCGCCCTTTCCTCGGCAGCCCTGTTGGACGCCGTCGACGGCATTAAAACCCAAGCAGGCGACCCGCCATTGACGCTGGGCATGGCTTCCTATACATTCCGCAAATTCAATCTGGACGAGACCATAGCCATGACCAAACGCCTCGGCCTGAAACGAATCGCGCTCAAGAGCTTTCACCTGCCGTTGGACGCCACGCCCGATCAAATCAGGGAAACCGTGCAAAAGGTCAACGACGCCGGTCTTGTCCTTTACGGCGGCGGCGTCATTTACATGAAGAATGAAGATCAGGTGCACCAGGCGTTTGATTACGCCAAAGCGGCGGGCATGAATGTCATCATCGGCGTTCCCAATCATGACCTGCTCGATCTCGTCGAAAATAAAACAAAAGAATATGACATTTTGCTGGCGATTCACAACCACGGGCCCGGAGACAAAGTTTATCCCAGCCCCCGGAGCGTTTATGAAAAAGTCAGGGATCGCGATCCGCGGATGGGATTATGCATGGACATCGGCCACACGCAGCGCCTGGGCCTGGATCCTGGAAAAGAATTTGTGAAATACAAGGATCGTGTGTTTGACCTGCACCTCAAGGATGTCACCTCCCCGACCCCCGAAGGAAAAACCATCGAGATCGGACGCGGCGTCATTGACATACCCAAATTCATCAAAACGTTGATCAAACATCATTACAAGGGAACCGCAGCGCTGGAGTTTGAGAAAGACGCCAAAGATCCGCTGCCCGGAGCGGCGGAATCCATCGGCTATCTCCGCGGCGTGATGGCAACGCCGTAAAACAGAACCATAAAAAAAGAAGGGACGTCACTATGAATCGCAAACTTTTCGCGACGCTATCTGCATGCACCCTGTTTGTCATGGTCATCTCGTGCAGCAACGGAAAGGAATCTGCTATGAAATTCACAGGCGCCAAAGGCGAAGTTAAACTTATGACCCTCGATCCCGGGCACTTTCATGCGGCGCTGGTGCAAAAAAAGATGTACGACCAGGTCGACTCGACGGTTTACATTTATGCGCCCGAAGGCCCGGACGTTGAAGACCATATCAACCGCATCAATGGCTATAACAACCGCGCCGAAAATCCGACCGCGTGGAAGCTCAA
>JAJRST010000219.1 GCA_024278645.1 bacterium
CGTCGCGTCGGCATAGTGTGTTGAATGACCTGCATATCTTTCAAAGTCAAAACCGGCCCGGCCGGGGACTTTATCCGAATCGGCAATTGCTCCCATGCGACCTCGTGACCGGCGTTGGCCCACAAGCCCTGATGGCGCTGAATGAAATGCAGGTCGAGACGGTATTCCGCGCCCGTCCAGGGCATTATCGGCTCAAAGGGAATGGCGACGACCCGCTCCTTACCGGGGGCAATGCGCAGCACCGGCAGCTTGCCGCTTTGCAGGACCGTTCCCTCTTTGCTCACCGTCCACTTTACGTCAAATTCGCTCAAATTGGTGAAAGCGTATTTATTGCGAATCTTTACTTTGCCCGCCGCAACATCAACCGGCTCCACGGCGATGTATTGATAGATTTTTTTTACTTTCCAAATTCTTGGCGTAATTTTGCGGTCCGGTGAAACGAGGCCGTTGCAGGAAAAGTTGCCGTCGTTGGGTGCATCCGGCGGGTCCAAGTTGCCGCCATGAACGAAATATTCCGCACCTTTCGCTTCCTTTTTCATCAGCCCCGGGTCGACCCAATTCCAGGTGCAGCCGCCAACAAGGCAGTCGTACTTTTCAATCGTTTTCCAACACTCCTCGAGGTTGCCGTCGTCGCCCATGACGTGGGCGTACTCGACCATAAACAACGGCTTGTGCGGCTGTTCGGCGTACTCGATCAGTTCGTCGACCCCCGGATAGACAAGACTGGCAATGTCTCCGGCCGCGTCGTAGCCGTTATAAAGCACCGGCCGCGTCGAATCGAAGCAACGCGCATAATTGCGCAGGGCCGAAAACGTTTCAGCGGTTGCGATTTTGTCGCCAAGGGACCAGACAATAACCGACGGATGATTTCTATCGCGCAGCACCATACTTTTGATGCGGTCCTTCCAGGCGTTCCGCCATCGGGGATCGCTCCGCGGCAGCGTTTTGCCGCCGGCAAAGTGCAGATTGGCCTCGTCAATGACATAGAGACCGTAACGATCGCAGAGGTCGTACCATGCGGGATCATTGGGATAGTGCGACGTACGTACGGCGTTGATGTTAAACTGTTTCATCAACAGGATGTCCCGAAGCATCGTCTCCGGCGAAATATGTCGACCCTGTTTTGGGTGATGTTCATGACGATTCACGCCCTTTAAACGAACGGGGACGCCGTTGACAAAAAGCTGCGAATCCCTGACCTCGATTTCACGAAAGCCGATGTTGACGCCGATCGTTTCGATAACGGCGCCCCTGGCATCGCCAAGAGTAAGTACAAGACGGTAAAGATTGGGTTTTTCCGCCGACCACTTTTGCGGACGTACAACGCGGCTCTGCATTTCGATGATCGCATCCTCCCCGGGGGGGATGCGGCTGACCCGGCCCCGCAGCGACGAGACGATCCTGACGCGTTCACCGGCGCTGTCATAGAGTTCCGCTTTTATCGTGCGCACGTTGCTCCTTTCCGCCCGGTAATTGCGCAGTTTGACGCGCAACTGCAACATCGCATCCCAATAATACTCGTCAAAGTCAGTGCGAACAAAGAAATCACGCAGGTGCACCGACGGCGTAGAATACAAAAACACATCGCGAAAGATTCCGCTGAAACGCCACAGATCCCGGTCTTCCAGATAACTGCCGTCGGACCAGCGATACACCTCCACGGCAAGGCTGTTTTCGCCCTTGCGCAGGTAAGGGGTCAGGTTAAATTCTGCCGGGGTCATGCCGCCCTGGCTATAGCCGACTTTACGGCCGTTCACCCAGATATAAAACGCCGACTTTACACCGGCAAAGTGGATGAACACCTGGCGGCCATTCCAATCGCCGGGAACCGTGAACGTACGTCGATAAGAGCCAACGGGGTTGTTGTCGCGCGGAATGTTCGGCGGGTCTGCAACATCGAGCGGATATTTCGAATTCGCGTAACCGGGCGCGCCAAAGCCGAAGGACTGCCAATAGCCCGGTACGGGGATATCATTCCAGGCGCGGACGTCATAGTCCGGGCGATAAAAATGCACCGGTCGATCCACGGGTTTCGGCGCCCAGTGAAACTTCCATGTTCCATTCAATGATTTATAAAACGGCGAAGCATTTCGGTCGCCGTTCAGCGCTCCCTCTAAAGTGGCAAAAGGGATGCCGGTGCAGCGGGCGGGCTCTTTATTTTGCTGAAAAACTTGCGGGTTTTCCCAATCGTTCGTGGGCGCGGTTTGGACACAAGGCGGAAACAGGGTGAACAGGATTATCCAGGCGGTTGGCAAAATCGACTTGAACACTTTTGCTCCTTTATCAAGGCTACGTTATCATTGATCACGCGTTGTGCAGCGTGCAACAACGAATGCGGGCATTCGCGCTACACTCGCGGGATTTAATAAAGCGACTTGTCAGGAGGCGGAAATGGCCGTTTAGAACCCGGCCCTCGTTACGACGCGTTCGGCGTCCGGCCGCCGCCGTCAAAGTACAACACCTCAATAAATACAACCCCTGGTGCAATTGATTTTAGCCGACTCGCTCCACCGCACCGTGCCAACCGTTGGGGGCCGGCGAAGGTACATTATCGATCAACAGTGTGCTGTCGTCGTTGGAGACGAGCGAAAAAGTATATTGGCCCTCCATGTCAATTGTTAAACTCTCTTTCAATTTCAACGTTCGGCCTGCACCCGTCACGGCCGAGTCGTTCTTCACGACCCTGCAGCAACACATCCCTTTGCCGCAACACAATCGGTTTTGTGTAGCGGCGACGAGTGAAGCCATTAATCAATGATAGAATTTTTCCGCCCGTTTGCAGATAGATTTTTACCATTTCGGCGATTTTAGCGTCAATATTTCAGTTCATGCGGCAGGGGGGTAATGCGTAGTCACCTTTACCAGGCGCTCGATATTCTCCGCCGGGGTGAACGGCGGGATAGCGCAGCCGGCGCTCATCACAAATCGCGGGGAATCCCCATAAACGGACAACAGTTGCACGGCTTTTTCTTCCACTTGCTCCGGCGCGCCCAGCGCAAGGACGGCCGATGGATCGATCGTGCCAAACAAGGTAATGCTGTCTTTGCAGATATGGTGTATTTTGATGATGTCGGTTTTATAGTCCAGTTCAAAAGCATCGGCGCCGGTAAGCGTCATATCCGCTAAAATCGGTGCAGTGTCGCCGCAGATATGCAGCGCATAAGGCAGCCCCGATTCGTGGGCAATGTCCGCCATTTGCTTCTCGTAAGGCAAGGCATACTTGCGGTAC
>JAJRST010000220.1 GCA_024278645.1 bacterium
GGCGGAATCACCTTGTAGCCGTCATCCTGCACGCCGTTCACAGAGAAAACGACATTCGAATCGGCGATCTGCACAAACTCCAGATCGGCCCCACCATTATTTTGCACTTGCACCCATATTTTCCAGGGCTGATCTTTAACGCCGGCGGTAATATTGTCAACCGACGGCCAGACCTTTGTAATTTGCAAGTCGGCGCCGGGCGTCAGCACGGCAAAGGTTGAATTGTTGTTTCCCGGCTCCAGAATCGTCACCGCGTCTCCGGTGTTGGCGCCAAGCGCGGAATCAACTGTTGATGTAAAGGAAACTTGCCCTTCCTGACTACCGGCTTTTATGCGAAAAGTGAGCGAATCCACGGCGCCGCCGGGCATTTCGCGCGGCAATAAAACAGGCGTATCCACCACAAAGGCCAGGTTGCTGTCCTCGGAAGCCAGGGACAGGATCACGTTTTTTGCCGTTTCGGAGCCTTCGTTCCGAACCTTGACGCGAACATCAAAGTACTGACCCAGACTCACATGCTTGGCGGGATTGGGAGCGAGGTTTTCCGTGGCGATAATTCGCAACTGCGCCGGGTTATATATGGTTACTTTTGCCGTCGAATCAAACGGCGTTTTTATGATGGCGCCGTCGCCGTCGATGCCGTGACCGTCAACAATGCGCGCGGTTAAAATCTCGCCGTTCAGGTTTTCCACATTGCTCGCTCTGACGAGAAAGGTAGCCTCTTTGGTGGTATTGGGGGCAATTTCCACGACTTTTTGCGTGTCGCTCAACACTTGCGATTGCAGCGCGTCAAGCACCAGGCTCACGTCGCCGATATATTGACCGCCTTCGCTGCGCACCTTGACTTTGACGTAAAAATCCTGACTCGTATTCACATGTCCGTCGCCGCTCGCATCCACGTTATTGGTGACAGAGTCGACTCGGGTTTCAACAATGCGAACAGCGGCGTTGGAGGACATAAAGACATTGACCGAGCCGGTCAGGGCGATGGGGTTCACGGCGGTGTTGTTCAAGTCCTTGCCGTGCACCGTCACATCGACACGGTGCAGACCGGCGCCTTTCCATGTTTGCTTGATGACAAATTCAACGGTGACGCTGTCGCCATTGCCCAACAGCCGATCTTCACCGGCGATAGCCACCGGGTCAACGACATAATTTTGCACCAGGGCGCCTTCCGAATCATAGACATTGAAATCCGAGGCCTGCAAATCCTGCAGTTCAATGATGCCGTCGCCGAAATTGGTGACGGTTGCAAAGATGCTCCAGGGCAGCGAAAAACCTGAAGAAACAGTGTCGCGCTCCGTCGTCACGGCAAGCAGCCGGAAATCAGCCGGATTTTGCGTTTTTACTCGCGCCACGTTATTGACGGGCGAATCCACTTCGATGGGGCCGTTGGTATTGCGCGCAATCGCCTCATCCACGCCGGCTGTAAATTGTCCCCACACGCCGGCATTGGCCGGGGCTTGAACGCGTATGCCGGTGTCCGTCCATTTGGATTCGCCTGGAGCTATACTGTCAATACTGACGGTATCAATGTTGGAAACAAAAGTGTATTCCGGCGAGTCCTTGCTGACCTTGACGATAGCTTTTTTTATCATATCCGCATTGGCGCCGCCCGTATTCGTCACCAGGGCTTTTAGATAAAATATTTGTCCGGCGTTCACCAGCGAATCGGATTCGATGACGGCCCTAAAGTCATCGATGCGCACCTTTGCCGAGTCCTGGATCGTGACGGAGACGTTATCCGTATTTTTACTTTTTAGTTGATCTGTATTCAACTCGTCCATGACAAAAACGGCTTGCATTTCCACGGGACCAAGCATCGACGGATCGGAATCGACGCGATTGATCCGGAAAAAGAGGCTGTCCTCGGCCAGCCCCATCAGCGTATCCGAATTGCTGCCCACAAAAACGACAGGATTGACGACGTCGAACTTTGTATCCTCTTTGCCGATAAAGTCAATATCCGTAAGGTTGTTAATGCGCACGGCGCTTTGGCCGCTGTTGCGAATTCGCGCCCCAACATACCAGGCCTCTGTCTGTCCCCGTGTGACGGTCGCCTGACTCGGCACAAAAGAAAGCACCTGCAACTCTGCCGGCGTTTGCACGGCGACTTGATCGGCATTATTGATTTGCTGCTCGAATAGAATGCCGGATTCCGCCAGGTCGGTCATCGTCACCCTGGCGCTTAGTAAAACGTCGCCAAGAATATTTTGACTGACGGAAACGACCGTCGCCCGCACGGCGCTCGTGGCGCCCGGTTGCAGCACCTGGTCGCCATTGGTCAGCGTGTCGCCGATTTGCACGACAAACTCGTTCGACACATCCTGGGTGCCCAGATTAAAGATGATCTGCGCGGATTTGAACTTTAGCGGTTGTGCGCTGTTATTGGTGACGCCGACTTCAATAAACCAGTTTTTAGTCTGGCCCTGCGTCACCGTCGGCGTACTCGCTTGCAGGTTCTCCAAACGAATCTCGCCTTCATCGCCAATGATCACTGTGGCGCCCTGCAAATCCAGGCTCATGCTAAAAGGCGATCCGTTCTCGGAACCGTTGAGACTCACCTCCGGCGTGTAGGCGCCGTCCGGGATGGCTGAAGAAAGATAGGTTTGTTTAAAGATGAGCACTTTTTCGCTTTGACCGGCAATGACGCGGCCGTAGGACTCGTCCAACTCGGCGACAAACTGCTGCGCGCCGCCGTTTATGGTAAAGGTCGTCGTTTGCGGATCGAGGGTCACGGCGGCATCGCCGCTGTTTTGCACGCGGAGTTGAAACTCGACATTTCGACCCTGGGCGACTTGCACCGGCGCCAATGTGTTTTGTACATAAGCGACGGAAGAAGGAGAGACGATCGACACGGTGTCCAGGCGCGTGAATTGCGTCTCGTCATGGAAAATCTTTTCCGTATTAATTTCAACGGCCTTGACGGCGGACTTTATCTCGTACTCGCCCGTCCCTGCCGTATTTGATAATATTCTGTAAACAAGAACGTCGCTCTCTCCCCCGGACAACGTATTGCCGCCGTTATTCTTCAACGACGTCGGACGTTCTAAGGTAAACTGCGGCACAACAGCGCCGTCTTTATAAAATTTCAACCAGGTCGAATCCGGGTTGTTAATATCGAGGGAAACAACCGCTTCGCCGCTATTTTCCACATTCACCTCGACTTGCCATGTCGGACTTTGACCAAAGGTCACGGAGTCGAGGGATGAGATAACGCTGACAATCTTAAAGTCAGAGGGGTCTTGAAGCAGAACCGAGCCGATTTTGCTAAAATCGGCCGCCTCTTTTATATCCGATTGCCCGGTGTTATTTATCACATATTCCACATGGGCATCAATGTTAACCGTGCCGCTGGGAGCGCCCGTTTTATTAATGGGGAAGAACAGCGTGTCCGTCTCGCCGGCGCTTAATTGATTGCCGCCGTTAAACATATAAGGCGTGCCGGTCTCGAACCCGAGAACGGGGGCGCCGTTTGTATCCGTCAGCATGAGCTGCGTCGTGTTAAAGCGCACAGACACATCGCTGCCGCCGCGGTTTTCCAGTACGACGCCAATCTTCCACGGATGCGTATTGTCGTTTATTGTCGCCGTCGGTTGCGACGGATAAACATTATGAATAATGACATCTTCAGGGCTTTGCACTTCAAGGGCGCCATAGGCGTTGGACAAATCCGATGTGGTAAAGAAACGATCAGTGCTTTCGACGCGACCAACAATAATATAGTTGCCGGTCGGCACATCGGCTTGCACCTGGTTGACCCAAAAATCCACGTAATCGGAATCAGCGGGCGCAATAGTCAAGCCGCCGCCGCGCAAAAGCGTCGGCCAGTCAAGATCATCCGGCGAAATATATTCTTGCCCCCCTTTGAGAAATTGCAAAAATGTTTTGTCGTGATCAAAACTTATCGTAATGGACGCCGCCCCTTCATTCTTCACCAACATGGCGACCCGGAATCTGTTCGTTTGTCCCTGGGTAACCGTCAACTGATCCGGAGTAATGCTGACAATTGACAGCGATGCCGCGCCGACGCTCTCAAAGGAATCGAGCGAAGCGCCGGAGACGTTTTTCGGCGATTGCAGATTGGCGTCCTGGTAGGCGACGTCCAGGGAAACGGATATTGGGCCAAGCGGCGCCGAGGCGTCTGAACTCAAGTAAAAGAGAAAGTTGGCCGTATCGCCGCCGGCGATCGTCGTCGGATTGTCCGGCGCCGGAGTCATAGCGAAAAATTGCGACACATCCGTAAAGCCCTGGTCGCGGAAGGTAAAGACAAAATTATCAATGAGCGCCTGCGCCGAATAGGCGACGCCTTCATTGTTAGCCAGTGTTGCGCGCACGGTAATGCCGCCGCTGCCCTGTGAGATGGTGTCCTGTTCGACGTCAAGCGTCTTGATCTGGACAACGGCCTCGCGCTGTACCGCCCAAAAATCCGTGTTCAGCGCATTATCCACTTGTTCGGGAACGCCGTTGTAGGAGCCGATAATGGCGCCGTCAATAATCACGCTGTCGCCCAAGGTGGCCGATGCGCGAACATCAACCAGGAAATTAAGAACAACCGTCGATCCGGCGCCAATGACGCTGCCGGTGTCTGCCGGCGCGATGTAATCGCTGTTCACCAGCGTAGGTCCGATCCTGAAATTAAGATTGGCGTTGTAATTTTCAAAAAGGTCGCTGCCGTTGTTTCGCACTTCCATGGACACCGGGATTTGCGCCTGGCCCTGGGTGACCGTCGCGGGATCGGCGGTGATGCGTATGATCTGCACTTCATTGACGCCGATAACTTCTATCCCGGAGGTCGTTCCCGTCTTGCCGGCGCTCTCGACGGTGATGGTCTGAAAACCCAGCGTCATTAATTTGAAATCACTGCCGGGAAACGTTCTGCTGGACTGGTTGATAAACTTGGTCGTATCCGGAAGCACAACGCCGGGATCCGTATCCGTCGATGTAAAATTGACGCTGCTGTTAAAGTCTGTCTTTTGGTTGCCATAGCTGTCATACGCCGTCACCGTGACGTCGTTGGTGAAAAATTGACCGGAAGGCGTCGACTGCGGATAGCCAGTGATGGAAAAGCTCGACAGCTCGCTTGGCCCGACGGTGAATAAATTGGTGTTGCGACTGACGCTCAAGGAGGCATGGCCGGTGAGGAAAATCGTCTCCGTTTTCACCAAAGTCTGGTAGGCGCTGCCGGCGCCGTCGACGACCTGAATTTTATTGAACACCGGCTGCTGACCGTTTGGAGCATCATGGTTGCTGGAGGAAAATCCGACGTCAACAGTTCCGGAGGCCGGATTGCCAAAGGAATCCTCGGCATTGACCACTTTAAGTTCAAACTGCGCGCCGGCGACCTGGTTTGATACCGGGTCAAAGTCAAAGCTGTCGATGGCGCCGGCGAATACGCGAATCGGGTTGCTCTCTTCGGAAACCATGCCCTGGACCACAGAAAAGGTATGAAAGCCGGAGGTGCGGAATTCAAAATCCTCGCCGGAAATGACCGCCTCGCCGTCCTCGTTGCCAGTAAAGACGTAAGGGTTGGCAATGTTATAGGTGAACAACTCTTTTGTATCCGTCAGGCTTTCAAAATAGACGTCGCCGCTGAGATCGGTCTTGGCATTGCCGTATTTGTCATACGCCTTGATGCGAACACTGTCGGCAACGCCGAAATCGGTTCCGGCAACCGTGGAAGCCGGATAGCCGGTGAGTGTGAACGACCCCAATTCACCGGGCTTGACGTCTATCGGATTGGTGACGCGGCTGGTCGTGCCGCCGCTCACCGTTCCTTTTAAAAATAAATTATTTTCAACCTTGACAAGCGTCTGCGACGCCGACCCCGAGCCGTTTTGAACCGGAATAGAAACCAAAATCGGCTGCGATTCGCCGTCCGGCGCCCTATGGTCCAGGCCGTCGTCAAAAGAGACGACAATGACGCCCGAAGCCGGGTTGCCTTCATTGTCCACGGCATTGGTCACCGTCAGATCAAGCGGTACGCCCGCTTTTGGCACATAAGTCGAAGCCGCAAGATCAAAATTCTTGATCGGCTCGGTGATGGTAATGACCGCGGAACCCGAATCCTGCGGCGCATTCGCGGGATCATCAGGATCGATGCCTGCACCCCAGGTCTGCAAATGAAACTGATAGTCGCCGGGCGCGGGATTGCCGACCATTGCCAAATTGATGCCGACGTCGCCCTCTCCATTCGTCGTCCGATCCTTGCGCGAAATATAAACTTTTTTCATGCCCGAAGCGGCGTCATAATAAACGGTGTCGATATTCAAGCGGCCGTCCATGGTGGCGGAATCCAGCGTCGTCGCCATGATCAACTGATCCAGGTTGAAGGCGGGATCATAGTAAAGAACAAAGCGGCCGCGAACATTGATGGGCGTGATTGTTGTCCACTTTATCGTATGAATTGTATTTTCCAGAGTGGCGGAGGACTGCGGCTCGACCCTTAAATTGCCGCCGCCAATATTTGCCGCA
>JAJRST010000221.1 GCA_024278645.1 bacterium
GACGGCGATGGCGAGTGGACGCTCGTCGCCTCGCCGACGCCGGGGCGGCTCAATGGCCGTCCGCAGACCAACGTGGAACGCGCCGAAAAACCGCAAGAATTTGTTCTGTTGCAAAACTACCCCAATCCGTTCAATCCGCAAACCACCATCCGGTTTGCGCTGCCGCAATCGGCTCATGTCGCCGTACAAATCACTGACCTGCTTGGCCGCCATGTCAAAACGCTGCTGGATGACGACATGTCTCCCGGATGGCATCAGCTTGTGTGGGATGCGACAAACCGGGCCAACATGCCGGTGAGCGCCGGCTTGTATTTCTACTCCATTCACGCCGGCGATTTTCATGATGTGAAAAAATTGTTGCTGGTTAAATAGAACATCGCCGCCGCCCGCACTGCGTAAACGCGTCCTTTTTTTGCCCTGTTGCACCGACTCCCGATTCAAAATAAAAAACGGGGGCCGGTGCAATTTATTTGGGCTTTGACATGTAAAAATACATCAAAAACGCTCCCGGGGGAAATGCCGACGCCGGCATCGTCTGTTATAGATGGGAAATTACTGCAACAGAAAATGCCGGAGCAGGGACGCAATGAATCGCCGACATCTCGTGGGAATCATAATATTATCTGTAAAGTCGTTGATCGCCTCGGAAACGACATGGCCGTTTGAGGATCATTACCGGGATTCGATGCTGTACATCCATGCCGTCGCCAACTATGAACTGCATCCGACGTGGCGCGAACAGTGGCAAATAAACCAGTATCGCCAAAATATGCTGCGACTCAACTTTGCCAGCATTTCAATGGATGACATGCTTTCCGATGCCCACCTGGCGATAAACGAAAAGCTTGCCCCCGGCCTCTGGTTTCGTTATTTTACAAAATACTATGCAACACGGCATCGCAATGAGCAGGAGAAATACACCACCCTTGGCTTTGAAAAGAGCATCTATCGCTCCTTTTCTGCATTTGTTTACGGCAATCCACATTTTGAAAAAGAAGAAATCGACATTCAATACGGCCTCTCCCTGAGCAGCAGCAACCGCCGGCAATACCTGCGTCTCGCCTATATTGAGGTCGATCCTTTTTGGGATGCAAAGAACGACCAATACAGCACTTCGCTGGAGCAGCCGTGGGGGCTTTTGTGGGAAACAAATGTTTCAGTCGGCAAGTTCAGGTTCTTCTCCCGCGGGCGCTACGACGCCGGCCTGTCGCGCGCCTTTCTCGCCGATTCCCTGGCTAGGGGATTGCGAGCGCAGTATAAAAAGATCAATGATTTCTTTTTCGCGCTCTACTATTATACCGGTTCCTCATCGTTTATCGAATCAAGTTATTCCGGTTATGTTTTTAACGAAAAAAAGAGTTTCAAGGAGGGGGACAAGGATTATGATTATCAAAACAGCATCCAACTGTTAAAGCTGGCTTTTGTGTCAAGGTTTTACGACAGGTGGCGACTGCGATTCGGATCGCACTTTGTTCTGCAGGATGCACGTTCAAAATTATATCGCGAGCACGACTATCGACGACGCGAAATCATACCCTTTTTATTTGTTGAATTGTCGGCAGGGCCGGGCATTGTCGAGGCGGGCTACATGGGCGCTGTTCTTGATTGGTCGTATATGGGCTTTGACGATAACCCCAACCGCTACACGCATCAGGAGTATGTCGATAAAATCAAATTGGCGTATACCTTCCACATAAAAGAAAAAGCATACCTGCAGTTCGCCGTCAGTCATGTCACCGCAATTTGGGGATTCGGCGGCGGCAACGTGCAGTTTTGGCTGGACTTTTAAGCCGCTTATTTTTCTTTTAGGCAAGAAAAACATTGTCCTTACGGTTCGATTTTCTTACTTTTTCAAAAACAACAAGCGTTAAGAGCAGAGGAAAAGTATGAGTCGCGAAAAACAAGCAGGGGACGAAAAAAGGAAAAAGCGCAAAAGCTCCAAAATATCCATACTCGTCGAATTCTGGCAATTTATGCGCGTGCGCAAAAAAATCTGGCTGGCGCCCATCATCATTTTTCTCGTTTTATTGGGAATGTTGGTCGTTTTTACCCAAGGATCGGCCATAGCGCCGTTCATTTACGCCTTGTTTTAACGGCATTAGGCAGCCACTGATCGTATAAAAATCCGGGGTCAAGCTATGACTGTGATTGATTATACCATCGTCGTCGTCTATCTCGCCGCCGTCGTCCTCGTCGGCGTGTACATGCAGCGACGCGCTAAATCCGGCATCGACGCCTATTTCCTCGGCGACCGTTCGCTGCCCTGGTGGGCGCTGGGCGCCTCCGGCATGACCTCCAACATGGATGTGAGCGGCACCATGATCAATACGGCGCTTATTTTCGCTTTGGGCGTGTCCGGCTTTTTCGTCGAGATCCGCGGCGGCGTCACCCTGATTATGGCGTTTTTGATGATCTTTATGGGAAAGTGGAACCGTCGCGCCCAGGTGATGACCCTGGCCGAGTGGATGCAGTTCCGCTTCGGCAAGGGCAGGGAGGGGGATGTCGCCCGCGTCATCGCCGCCATGGCTTCGATTATAATGGTCATTGCCATGATCACCTATTTTGCCATCGGTTCGGGCAAGTTCATCGGCGAGTTTCTCGGCATCCCCGAATTTTTCGGATTGCCGTCGGAATTCTGGGCGGCGACGCTGATGATCGTCCTGGCCATGATCTACACCGTGGCCAGCGGCCTGTACGGCGTCGTCTGGACCGATGTCTTTCAGGGCTTTCTCATTTTTGCCGTCATCATCTATGTCATTGTGCTGGCCATGACCTTGCACGCGCCGCCCGAGGTCTTTGATGTCTCCTTTCCGCTCAGGGAGGGCGGGTTCATGAGCATGCAGACGAGCTTTCGGGAGTGGACGAGCGTCA
>JAJRST010000222.1 GCA_024278645.1 bacterium
AAGTTGCAGCACAGAGTCGCCCTCCGCGTCATAGTAAATCGCTTCTTCCGCCACGGAATCGATTTCAACGAAATTAAGGTACTGGCTCCAGCAATACAGCGTGTCGCTGCGGTTGCTGATCATCACGTTGAGCTTGCTGTCTATGGAGATGCTCTGCGGATGCTCTACATTTATCGCATCCAGTCCATGATGCGTCAGCCGTTCTCCCGCCTTTGTAAAAACGACGATGCGATTGTTGCCGTTGTCGGCGACAAAAATGAGGCCGTCGCGGCCAATAGTGATATCCTGCGGGTTTTGCAGCGAAACGCCCAGGCTTGCCCGGTCCCATATCGGCGACAGTTCAACGTAATTGGTGTCGCTGGCGCCAAAGGAGGGCTCGTCCGTCCTGGGCGCGGGCAACGGCAGCTTTTCTTTCGTGCATGCGGCAAGAATAATAAACAGTAAAAACAGGCTGTAGGATAATTTCTTTATCATCGGTTAAAATTCAAATCCAAAAGTTATTTGCTGAGTCATGACAAAATGATTAAAAGCCGCGTAAGAATAATCGAGTTTTAATTTCCTTCCGGCTACGGAAAAATGAGCGCCGGCGCCGAACGTAAATTTGTTTTCATCTATATTGCCGAGGTAGCCGCTGCGCAGGGCGAACATCTCCCTCCAACGGTATTCCACGCCCATAACCAGGTTCTCGGGGCCGTCCATGGGATGGTTCATTTGCGCGGACAATGTGAATACATGGCGCTTGATGCTGTAAACGTCCATGGCGGCGCCGAGTGTGAATATGGCCGGGGCGGAAAAGGACTCGTACTCTGTTTTCGTTACGCTGTTGGCTTCTCGACGCAGGTATGTGCCGTCGGGCTGGAAATCCGTGCCAAAATTGCGCACGGATGCGGCGATGCGCAGTGTTTTGTACCCGGTCCAGTAAAAAGTGCCAAAGTCGAATAAAAAACCGTCCATGCTGAGTTCGGCGAGGTCTTCGCGCACATACTTGGCGGTGACGCCAAAGGAAAAACGATCGGTCATTTTAATTGATACGGACAACCCGGTGGCCAAATCGCTGTAGCTGAAATACTCGCCGTTGCCGTAAGGATGATACTCTGTGGTCACCGGCATGTCGGCCAGGTGCAGAAATTCCACAAAAAGCCCCAGCGCCACATTGTCGGAGAGTTGATGCACATAGGCGGCGTATTCGAGGTCTACATCGACGAGCCAGTCCAGGTGCGACAGCAACAGTTCATTCTTGCCGCCCTGCACCAGGCCGGCGGGGTTCCAATAGGCTGCGGACGCATCGCTGGCCATGGCGGTATAAGCGCCGCCCATGGCGACGCCGCGCGCGCCGATGCCGATCTTTAAAAAAGTGACCGAAGCGGTGCCGACGCGCTGCTCTCCCAGCTTGGGAATCAGACCCTGGGCAAGGGAAACAGACGCGCTCAACAGCAACATCAGAATTATATTTTTTATCATACTTTTCACAATGTGGAAACGCTTTATTTAATTCATTCCATTAAAACCGCATTTCGATGCCTGTCAGCACGCGCCGCGGCCAGTCATATCGCGCCGGGTTGTCCGGCTGCAAGTCGCGCGGGTCGTCATACCAGGTAATCGGAATGACGTCGCCCGGCTGGTAGGGCCGCCCGGTCACCGGATTGATGATGCGCGGCACTTTGGTGTTGAAAACATTTTCCGCCTCGATAAAAAAGGCCAGACCAATTTTCCCCCACCAAAAGTCTTTGCGAAAACGAATATCCATACGGCTCCACGGCTGCGAGATACCGCCGTATTCGTTTTTCTCGTAAATATTGTTATCCACGTCAATCAAACGGCGATAACGTTTCCCGGATTCCAGGTCCCAGCGAAAAGTGAGGCTCCACAACTCGGGAATTTTCAGGCCGAAAACGCGAATATTGGCGCCCTTGGGCATATCAAAAAACAGATCCGTAGACAGACGATAGGGACGGTCCCAGCTCAGGGTGCTTTCGCGAATGGGTTTTTCAGCCACCTTGCCGGCTTCCACCAGCAGGTTGGTGTTGGGCGTCGAGCTTTTGCCCGTGGCCTTGGCATACGTAAAATCGACATTGCCGCTGAGGAATTTGGAATAACGGCGGCGAAAGCGAATTTCCACGCCGCGGGAGCGAGCGTAATCCATGTTCACATACATCAGGTAGCTGATATTGCCGTAGCGCGGACTGTACTTGCGGATGCGCATGGATGTGGGATAGTCGAACATATCCTTGTAATAGGCCTTGATCTCGATGGTTTGATTGGCGTTGAAGCGATGTTTCAAACCAATCTCATAGGCGACGGTGGTCGTCGGGTTCAGGTTGGGATTGCCGAACAACTGGTAGGTCGCCTCGGAGGTTGAGTTCAATTTGGCGTAGACGTAATGTCCCTTTGGCTTTTGCGAAAAGTGGCCGTAATGGAGATAGAGCATATCATTGTCGGTCACCGGATGCGAAATGCCGAGCCGGGGACTGAGGTGGCCCTTGCCGCGCATTCCGAAAACCTCGAAGGTCTCGTTCATATATTTTTCGCGCGCTTGGTCCGTCAGGGTCACGGTCTCCGGATTCATCACGGCGTCGTCGACAAATTTTCCCGGAAACCAATAATCATAGCGCAAACCGATATTGACGATCATGCCGTCGTAGGTGATACGGTCTTGAATGTAAAACGAGCCGTCATTGGGATAGACGGCATAGTAGTCATGGTTGCGGCCAAGACCGGATTCGCCAAACCACGGCGCATTGATGTCAATCACCTGCATTTCCGTGTAGCGCGCCTCAAAGCCGATTTTGAAAGAGTGCTTTTCATTGGGCTTTGAAGTGACGTCGCCCCTGAGGGACCAGTTGCTGGAGAAATAGTCGTACCAGTTCTCCGCGTCGCCGGTGTCCCAAAAGCCGTCGCCAAAGCGGGTTTGCACGTTGCCGCGGGAATCCGGGATATAGTGCACCGGCGCCAGGTCGAGGCGTTGATTATATTCGGAATAATGTTTGTTTTGCACGGCGGAATGCAGGCTCGAATAAAAGCGGGACAAGCTTAGTTTATAAAATGTGCGCGCACTCAGGGTGTGCGTCCATTGCGCCGTGAGAAGGCTGGCATCTTTGGTTACGGTGTTATAGTTGTCGAGCATTTTTTCGTATTCGTAGGGATAACCGCGGCCGCCGTCGATTCGCGGCAAAAAGTATCCCTGGTTGATGTTCAGCGAATTATCGTAGGAAAGCACCAGCTTTTGTCCCGGGTTCATTCGCCAGGCCAGCTTGCCCATGATATGCCAATCGTTCTCCTGGCGCGGCGCCAGGGGCTCGAACAGTTTATCGGACGGGTACAGGATGTTGGCGCGCGGCAAGTAGGTGTCGGTCAGGTGGCCGTATCCGCTGACAAAAATCGTGGCGCTGCCTGGCAACAGCCCCTTTAACAGGTAGCTGCTGATCGGCTCCGGGCCGCCGAAATTAAATTGCAAAATATCCGTATTAAAGGACCGCGCCATGCCGGACAACCAGTTGTCAGACTTTAGGGTAAAACTGCCGGTATATTTGTCCTCGCCCTCTTTGGTCTCGATATCGACGACGCCGGACATCGCCTGACCATATTCGGCGTCAAAACCGCCGGTGATGACCTTGAGCTCTTTGATGGCGGCGGCGTTGACATAGATCGTATTCGAGTAGCCGGACAACGGGTCTTTGATCGACTGGCCGTCGATCATGTATAAACTCTCGTCCGCGCGACCGCCGCGGATGTGAATCTTGTTGTCCTGAACCACAACGCCCAACTGATCGCCGACAAGATCGTCAACCGTCTCGACCACCTTTTTGTCGATATCTTCCGACGACAATCGCTGCTCCGACGAGGTCATCTCGATGTCGAACAGCGGTTTTTCGCCGACCACCTCGATGGTTTGGCCGAGGGCCAGCACCGTGGGCGTCATCTGAAAGTTCACCTCGATCGACTTGCCCAGACGAACCCGGATGCCGGTCTGCAACTGCTCGGTATAGCCGATCATCGTCGCCTTGATGTCGTAATCGCCGGGCGCCAGGCCGGAGATGGTATAGTCGCCGTTCATGCCGGTGGCCGCGCCTTTATAGGTGCCCTGGACGACGATATTAACGCCGGGCAAGCCCTCGCCCGTCTCCTTGTCGGTGACGCGTCCGCGTATCAGCGTTTTTTGCGCCAGGGCGTTTGCGCTGAAAAACAAAAGCAGGATAATAGATGAGTATTTTATAAACATGCGCCGATTCATTTATGGGCCAAATTCCTCAAACAAAATATATCGAAATATTTCCGTCATATTTGCATTGCCGTTGCAATAATGCAGGGGCAAAGAAAAATAGATGCTCTCGCCGCTGCCGATCCGGTAGCGTACGCCAACCGCCGGCGATCCCTTGTAGGGAACCGGTACGGTCGCCGTCGAATCGGCCTGCATACGATAGACGACGTCGGCGTTGCTGCCGGGAATGAGCGCCGAAACGCGGTTGCCGACAAGCTTTTCCAGGTTCATATTCAGAGCGCTGTCGTCTCCGGCGTCGAAGGATGCCAGGACGTCAATGCCCGGCAACAGGCGGCCGCCGGGATTCAGGCGATAGACCGAATCAATGCTGGTAAACGTCCATGTGGTGTCCGGTCTTTCCTCGTTGCCGTTGGAAATAAGGATGCCGCCGCCGTTTTTGATAAAGCGAGTGATGCTCAGTCCCGCTTCGCTCAGGTTTGGCCGCCCCAGGTGAGCGAACCAGATGACTTTACTGAAATAGGAAAGATTCGCCTCGATATCAATGGAAGAGTAGGGCAGTGTGTTTTCCGCATTAATGGCCGGTGTACGATCCGAGCCGATCTCCCACACTGAATAGCCGTCTTCGCCGACAAGCGCTTTGAGGATATCCTCGTAAAAAGATTGCACCTGGTAAAAGTTTTGATCCTGGGCAAAATCATTGACCAGTAAAATATCGCCCTGAACGGGCTTGACAACCCAGTGAGTCGGCGACTGGTCGTCCTCGGGATCGGGGAAGGAGATCACGTTGCTTGAGGCGCCGGAGACGTCGATGGCTTTGGCAAAAAAGCGATGCTCTCCGGGTTCAAGGTCGCGCAAAGTGACGTCGACGGCGTCGCCGGGCAAAAAGTTCCATGTCGTGGTGTCGTCGAGAGCGTACAGGATGTTGGTAATCGTCTCGTTGCCGTCAGGATCGGTGGCGTTCCAGACAAAGGTGCGGGTGGGAAACGTATAAGAGGTAACCTCCGCATTGCCGACAGCGCGCGGATTGCTGTTCAGGCGAAAATCAATAACCGGCGGTGAATTGAACACCGGAAAAGTGAGCGTGGCCGGCGTCGGATCCTGCAAACCCTGGTCGTCCACCGCCCACACGGAAAAACGAAACTCGTCATACTTTGTGCGGATGGGCACGTAAAAAGTGTCCACCTCCGACGTAGTATAGGTCGCCTCGGTTTCATAATCCCATTGGTAATAGTAGCCGACAACCTGGCCGTCGGGATCGTCTCCCCACCAGCGAATAATCTGGCGGCTCGGCGTCGTATCCAGTCCGGTCGTAAAGGTCGCAACGACGATCTCTCCGGTCGCCAACGTATCAAGCCTGGTCTCGGTCGCCTGGTCGACATAAAGATAAAGATGCGTATCCGGCGGCAGATTTCCGACGGGCTGCGACTCCCTGCGGTTGCCGAACGGATCGTCCAGACTGCATCCGACGATGAGAAGGAAGGCCATGACGGCCGCCATATAGAGTTCTTTTTTCATCATAGAATAAAGAGACTTCCAAGACCGCATCGCGGCCTTGGAAGTCCAAACGTTATTTGAGCATTGTCATTTTTTTGAAATCGAGAAAATCGCCGGCTTTGATGCGATAAAAATAAACGCCGGATGGTACGCGATGGCCGGCATCGTTCAGAC
>JAJRST010000223.1 GCA_024278645.1 bacterium
CTGTCCACCAGACGCTTCAATTCCTCGTCGCCTTTGATGCCGCCGATAAAGTTGATGCGCTTGTTGGTGCGCGGGTCGTCAATGTTTAAAATTGGCCCCAATACATTGTCCTGCAAAATAGAGACGTCAAGCCCTTTAACCGCATCTGCCTCGATGATTTCCGGTTTGGCGGTCAGTAAATGCCAGGCGCCGTCCAGGTACATGCCGAACGATTTCGCCTGTTGCACGCCCATAAAAGCGCCCGGTTTTTGGATTTCAAATTTTTCAGAAATTTTAGCCAACAACGTTTCCGGCGTCTCGTCATTCAGATCGCGGACAACGCGGTTGTAGGGCAGGATCATCAGGTCCGAGTCCGGAAAAGTCACCGTCAGAAAAAAGTTAAACGATTCCTCGCCGGAATACTCGCCCATTTCGTCGCGCATCATTTTGCAGAACATGGCGGCGCCTTCGGAGCGATGATGGCCGTCGGCAATGTATAACGCCGGAATGGTTTTGAACGCCTCTTCTATATCCCGAACCAGCGGTTCGAAATCAATTTTATAAAAGATGTGGCGAACATCGTGATAGCTGTCAAAGTCGTACATTTTTATGCTTTTATCGAGCAGCAAATTGACGAGCGCGGCCATTTCCGCGGATTGACGATAGGAGAGAAAGACCGGCCCCGTCTGCGCATTCAACGTCTTGATGAGGTTTACGCGGTCGGTCACTTTTTCAGGACGCGTATGTTCGTGCTTTTTTATTTTTCCAGCCAGGTATTCGTCCACAGAAGCGACGCCAACAAATCCTGTCTGAACATGATTTCCCATGATTTGTTGATATAAATAAAAGCAAGGCTTTTTTTCGCGCAACAGAACATATTCATCGATGAGGCGCTGCAGGTTTTCGGCGCCCTTTTTATAAACAACCGGGCTGTACGGATCAATATCTTCCGGCAGGTCAATTTCCGGTTTGATAACATGCAAAAAGGATTGAGGATTATCCTCAGCCATTTGTTTCGCTTCCCGGGAGTCGAGCACATCATAGGGCGGTGAAGCCACTTTTTCGACGAGCGAGGGGTTCGGGCATAATCCACGAAACGGACGAAGAGTTGCCATATATAATCTCCTGTTTAATTTTCCATTTTAAAAAGAAACTTTTCAAAAAGCAAGCAAAAGTAACGTTTTTCTAAATTATAGCAAATTGCGTTCCCAATTGGGTGAAACGCCAGGCTGAATTCGAATTTACGTGTCGCGACCTCGACGGCGATGGAGGATTGTGTCGTTCCCTGATAAAGAAAAGTGTATTTGTCATATCGATCGATAAGTGAGTTCAATTTATTGAAAATAAAAAGGATAGGCCGTAAATGGGAAGGCGTGCGTTGCGTATGGCCAGTGCGTGATGCAGCGCCGGTGGAGAACCTAGGCTGCAACAGGCACGACGCGGTTTTGAACTCAATTTCAACACAGGGAGCCAGGACAGGCCGGGGAATTTTCCTAAAGGGCGAAAACGACGCCATGACGCCAATTGTGTCGAAATTTGCACAGCTCTGCCGGATTCTGGCGCCTTCGACGTTTCAAGTTCGTTTTACGGGCAAAGAGCAGCGGATAAAAAAAGAATAGAAATTTGCTTGACATAAAGAGCTTTTTTTATTAGTTTAAATCACGCAAACCGAACTGGAGCCAAACTTCAATTCGGTTTGCTTTTGTTTATATCCATGCAAATTGTGAAAGTCGTTTAATTTTCAGCCACCAATGCCTCACAGCGAAAGTTGCACAGCTTGGTGGTTTTCTATTCTCGGAGATTTTCGAAAACAAAGAAACGTCAATTAAAGAGGAAGTTTTATGAAAGTAATGTATTTGACGAAAGAACAATATGATCGTCTTGTGGCGGACCTGAAAAAATTAAAAGCGGTCGATCGCAAGAAAGCGATTGCTGACATCTCTACGGCGCGCGAACATGGCGATCTGAAAGAAAACGCCGAATACGCTGCTGCAAAGGAAAAACAGGCGCTTGTCGAGGGCAAAATACTGCGTTTGGAAGAGACTCTTTCTCGCGCCCGGGTCATGACCGATGAGATGTTGAACAGCGATGTAGTGCGCGTTGGCAGCCGGGTAAAGCTGTACGATACAAAATATGATGAAGAACTGGAGTACGGGATTGTGCCCTCTGCGGAATTCAAT
This sequence comes from bacterium, assembly GCA_024278645.1. GTDB lineage: Bacteria > Zhuqueibacterota > Zhuqueibacteria > Residuimicrobiales > Krinioviventaceae > JAJRST01. The sequence goes on from JAJRST010000223.1 coordinate 2,160, forward strand.
CCGTCCGATCTGGACGCCGTCTCTATTGATTCTCCCGTGGGCAAAGCATTGGTCGGCAAGGAGGTCAATGATATCGTCGAGATCCAGGTGCCTTCGGGAACGATTCAATACAAAGTTGTCGAGATTAACTGAAATGGAGAGGCATCCAAATCTTCTACGCCGTGACCATGCAGCGCTGCTCATTATTGATGTGCAACAAAAGTTTGAAAAAGTCATTCCGAATTTTGCCGCCGTTGAAAAAAACATCATCACTCTCATCAAGGGCGGCAAGATTCTAGGAATGCCCATATTTTACACCGAGCAGTATCCAAAAGGGCTTGGCCGTACAACGGAGAGGATTTTGGAGCATCTGCAAGAGGCGGCGCCGATAGAAAAAATGCGTTTCTCTGCCGCCGAGGCGCATCTGGTTCAGGCCCTGCGTAAACAGGGCGTGACGCAAATCATCCTTGCCGGAATCGAAGCTCACGTATGTATGCTGCAATCGGCGCTCGACTTTCATCATCTTGGATTTCAGGTTCATGTCGTAAGCGATGCCACGGATTCTCGTCGCCAGAGTAATCGTGAAATGGCATTCGCCCGGATGCGTCAGCAGGGGATTACAGTCAACGTTGTGGAGTCCGTACTGTTCGAGCTTTTAGAGGTTGCCGGTACGGAGGAGTTCAAACAAATTTCA
>JAJRST010000224.1 GCA_024278645.1 bacterium
CCAGGCGCAATGCGGCGCATCACTTTCCTCATGTAAAACTTGTCACGAAGTAAAGCGCGAAAAACCGGTGGCTGCGCAAGGAGAATGGCACCAGCAGCACGCTTTTGGCGACTTTTGCGAATTTTGCCACGGCGGCAACACCGCCTCGAACGACAAAAACGCCGCGCATGAAGGCATTAACGCAATGCCGATAAAAGACGCCGGCGCCACATGCAGTTCCTGCCATCCGGACGACTATAAGGAGCGCGCACAAAAGTACGCCGCCATTCTCAAGGTTGACCTGGGCGATCTGCAAAGCGAGGCCCCCCAAGCACAGAACGATGAAAAAGCACCGAGCGGCGAGGAAACGACGACTTTGCGACCGTCCGGGACGACTATTGCGGCGCCGAGCGGGGACGTTATTGATTTTAACGAACTGCTGAACGAAACCGGTGAAAATCAATTAAACTATGGCAACCTCATTCTTGTACTCGTCATTGTCGGCGTCGGTTTTGTTTTTGTGGTTATGTATTGGATTTTCAACAAAGAAGCCTTGATCGCGAAAATTCGATCCATAACATCACCCACGATTCGGGATTCGGTGGCGGCAACGGGCGACCTCGATCAAGCCCAAACCGTCATTTCGGAGCAACCGAACCTTGGGAAACTGACTCTAAAACTAAAAGATATGGACCCCACGGCGCTGTCCGCTGTGGAGAAGCTGGCCGCCCAAAAAGAGATAGGCGAGGCGATTCTGAAATACCTGGGTAAAATCGACCTGGAGCTGCTCTCCGGCCTTAAAAAGCTCGACAAGCAGGAATTGGACATCATCATTGCCCTGGCTAAAAAATTATAAGGAGAGAGGCAAATGGATTGGATCATAGAACAAATGAAAAAAGAGCGCTGGTCGCCTTATGCCGCCGGCGCCTTTTTCGGACTTGTCAACGTCCTGGCTCTTTTGCTCATTTCCAAACCCCTTGGCGCGTCGACCGCCTTTGCAAAGCTCACCAGCTATGCCGTCAAATTTTTGCATCCCTCGGAAATGAACAACACCTACTTTAAATTCATTCTGCCGCCCGGCATTAACTTTACGGTCATTGTCGTTGTAGGCGTGCTCATTGGCGCATTCATTTCGGCGAAAATGTCCGGCGACTTTCGTTGGCGCATGATCACCGACGAACAATGGGTGCAGCATTTCGGCCCCTCTGTCCGGAAGCGTTGGATCATCGCCTTTTTCGGCGCCATTCTTATTGAATATGGCGCGCAGATGGCCGGGGGATGCACCAGCGGCTTGGCCATTTCCGGCACTATGCAATTGGCGCCCGCAGGCTTGATCTTTATCGCCGGACTTTTTGCCGCCGGCATCTTTACCGCATTTTTAATTTATGGTAAAAAATATTAACGCTCACAAGAGTCGGGAGACCTGAACATGGAAGTCACATTTTGGGAATTTATCTGGAGCCTGCTGCTGGGCGTCTTGTTCGGCATTGCCCTGCACAAATCAGGCATGACAAAATATAGCACGATCATCAACGTCTTTCGTTTTCGCGACCTTGCCGTGTTGAAATTTATGTTGGCAACGCTGATTACCGCCATGCCGATCATCTATATCCTGCAAGCGCTTGGTCTGCTTACTTTGACAAATATTAACCCGACCTATATCGCCGGCAACCTGGTGGGCGGTTTGATTTTTGGCGTCGGCATGGCGGTATCCGGCTATTGTCCGGGCACCATGTCCGGCGGGACGGGACAGGGCAGCATCGACTACCTGGTTCCGGGTTTGCTGGGATTCATGGTCGGCGCTTATCTTTTCGCCAAAACCTATACCTCTGTATTCACCAAGATTTCGCAAGTCGGCAACCTGGGTCCTGTCACCATGCCCGACCTTTTTCATGTGAACACGGCGCTGTTTATCATCGCCTTTATTGAAATCACCCTGGTGCTCTTTTACTTTTTTGAAAAAAAGGGAATCAAATGATCAGGAATAAAAAAACAAAGGATGAAATCATCCGCTATTCATTGTCTCGGCGAAAGTTCCTGGGGTTGACGGCAGCGGGCGCCGGCGCGGCCGCCTTAGCGACCTCGGGTTTTGACAAGCTGCAAGCCTACGCCGCCGAGCATGGACAAGTGGTGAAAACGACGATTGAGAACGGAGAGATTTACTCCCTCTGCGAAATGTGCGTGTGGCGCTGCGGTTTGGTGGCCAAGGTGCGCGACGGCAAAATCACAAAACTTGAAGGCAACCCCAACCATCCTCATTCACGCGGTAAATTGTGTCCGCGAGGCCAGGCAGGGTTGGGCGTCACGTACGACCGCGACCGCCTGAAATGGCCGCTGATCCGCGCCGGAAAACGCGGCGAAGGTAAATTTTACAAAGTGACCTGGGATGAGGCGTTGGATTACGTCGCCGAACGGATGCTGCACATCAAAGAGAAATATGGTCCGCAGGCGATGATCTTTTCCACGACGCACAACATGCTGCAACAGCAGTTCGAGAATCTTCTTGGCGCCTTTGGCAGCCCCAATTACGGCACGCAACGCAGCCTCTGCTTCAACGCCATGATCACCGCCAATATGCTGACCTACGGCTTTGAGGAACCGGGGCGAGATTACAACAACACCTCGTACATTATTTATGCCGGCCGCAACATGATGGAAGCCATCTCTAATTCGGAAACGCAGGACCTTGTCGAAGCGCTTTCCAAAGGCGCCAAAGTAGTGGTGCTGGATCCGCGTTTTTCGAAAACCGCCGCGCGTGCGACCGAATGGCTGCCTATTCGACCCGGCGGCGACCTGGCATTCTTTTTGGCCATGATTCACGATATCATTAAAAACAACCTGTATGACAAAGAATTTGTGGCCGCGCACACTTTTGGCTTTGACAAGCTAAAGCAAGAAGTGGAAAAATATACGCCGGAGTGGGCGGAGGCGCAATGCGACGTGCCGGCGGCGACTATTCGACGCATCGCCCATGAATTCGCCGTCGCCTCGCCGCGCGCTTTTGCGCATCCCAACTGGCGCACATCCAATTTCGTCAACTCGTTCCAGACGCAGCGAGCCATAGCCGTGCTCAACGCCATTATCGGCAATTGGGACAAACTGGGCGGACAGTGCCCGGTGTTTGGCGAAGGCGAGGGCGTGGAGCTGGGCAGAGTGCCGCAGCCGCCATACCCACGTACAGCGGCCCTGCGCCTGGACGGCGTGCCGTGGAAGCATCCGCTAGTGCCGCTGAAACTGGGCATCTTTCAAAACATCCGCGACGCCATTCTCAGCGGCAAACCCTACCAGGCGCACGGATGGTTCATCTATCGCCAAAACCCATTGAACTCGATTCCCGAACGCCGCAAAACCTTGCAGGCGTTCGCCAAAATGGACTTTATCGCCACGATCGACGTCATCATGAATGACACCGCCTATTATTCGGATGTTGTTCTGCCGGAAGCGACCTATCTTGAGCGTTTCGATCCGCTGGCCGTCGTCGAAGGCGACGTTTACATTCGCCAACCGGCCATCGAGCCGCTCTTTGACTCCAAACCAGGCTTGTGGATTTTCAAGGAGCTTGGCAAGCGACTGGGCCTGGGCGATTTTTTTAACTATAAAGATGAAGAGGACTATTTGCGGGCGCAGTTGAAACCTCTACCCGTCTCCCTGGAGGAGTTGAAAAAGAAAGGTCGCTATGCACCGCCCAAGGAAGGGGACAAGGAAAAGGCGGTCGGCATTTTTCACACGTCGACGGGAAAAATTGAACTAGCCTCCACGGTTCTGGAAAGATTAGGACACAAAAGCGTGCCGCATTGGCAAGAACCGCCGCGGCCCGGCGACAACGAGTTTTACCTGTTGACCGGTAAAGTGGCGTTGCACACGCAATTTTTCACCCAAAACAACGAATACCTGAGCGATCTTTTCCCGGAAAATCCGGTGTGGATCAACAGCAGGGCGGCGCAAGAGCGCGGCATCAAGAACGGCGATAAAGTCATCGTCGAAAGCCGCGTCGGCAAAGTGTAAACAAAAGCGCTGGTAACGCAAGGTATTCGACCGGACTGTCTGTTCATGGTGACCGGTTTTGGTCATTTTTCCAAGGGTCTGCATACGGCTTTTAATAAAGGCGTGAGCGACTCCGATCTGCACGAAACGGTGACGGATCCTGTCTCCGGCGGCCAGGCGCTGTCGGAAACCTTTGTAAAAATTTATAAAGCATAAAAATTGATTTCCTGTCCATGCCCGTTCATCGGGCAGGCAGGTTAATGGTTTTGGAGTAAAAAAAATGGCACAAAAAAGATTTGCGTTTGTCATAGAAATTGAGCGGTGCATCGACTGCAAAGCCTGCATGGTCGCCTGCACCGTTGAAAATAACGTGCCGGTGGGCCATCACCGCAACTGGGTGAAGCAGATCGGCCCCAAGGGAACGTTCCCCATTCTGGGCATGTCTTTCGAGCCGGGGAATTGCATGCACTGCGAGAACCCGCCATGCGAACGCGTTTGCCCAACAGGCGCCACCTATCGCCGGGACGACGGCCTGGTGATGATCGAGCAGGATAAATGCATCGGCTGTAAATATTGCATCGAAGCTTGTCCCTACGACGCCCGCTATTTTAATGAAAAGACCGGCACAACGGACAAGTGCACGGCATGTGTACACCGCATTTATAACGGGGAAGAACCCGCCTGCGTGGCAACTTGCATCGGCGACGCGCGTCATTTCGGCGACATCAACGACCCGAACAGCAACGTCTCGCGGCTGTTGGCGACGAACGACTACTACCGGGTCTATGAAGAAGCAGGCACCTCGCCAGCGATTTATTACATTTTCAAGGGAGGGCGAAAAGCATGACGCACGAATTTCACTGGGGCTTCCTGATCGTCAACTATCTGTTCCTGGCCGGTTTAAGCGCCGGCGCTTTTGCGACCTCCGGCCTGGCCAACTATTTGGGCGGAGAAAAATATAAATGCATCGCCCGCATTGGCGCCTTTGTAGCGCCCTTTCCCGTCAGCATCGGCACGGCGCTGTTGTTGCTGGACCTCGGCAATCCGTTGCGCTTTTGGCGTTTGTTCGCCACCATACAGTGGACGTCGCCGATGTCCATCGGCACATGGCTGTTGACGTTTTTCATTTTTACGAGCCTGGCCTATTTTATTTTATGGCTGCCGGACAGCATTCGAAATATTATTCGTCTGCCGCATAGGGTCGGCCACGCTTTTTCACCGTCAAACTGGGCGCCGCTGACGCCGGAACAAGTCCGTAAAGGCAAGCTGATCCTCGGCGCCCTTGGCTTCCCGATTGCCGTGGGCGTGGGCATGTACACCGGCATCCTGCTGGGCGCCGTTCCCGCTCGGCCGTTTTGGAACACGCCCATGGTGGCGCAGTTGTTTCTCTTTTCCGCCATGTCAACCGGCGTGGCCACGGTGATGTTCATCCGCTCCCTCGTCAAAAAGCACGAAATTATAGCGGAAGAGGCAAAATTGCTCAATTCCCTGGATGCGGTTCTCATTATTTTTGAAATATTCCTGATCATACCCTACATATTGCATCAAAACCTGTCCACGTGGAGTCACAGGGAAGCGGTGAAGCTTATCATGGGCGGGCAATTTACAGTGCATTTTTGGCTCGGCGTCATTGTCATTGGACTGTTGACGCCTCTTTTCATCGAGGTGTACGAGCTGTGGCACATTGTGGTGAAAAAGCACCTTGCAAAGCATCGGTTTAATCTTGGCCTCATCTCCGGCGGACTGGTGATCATCGGAGGCTTTATCCTTCGCTATGTCTTTGTTTACGCCGGACAGGTTTCGCATTTTTTGCCGTACTAGCGGAACGTATCGACAGTTGCAGCGCGGACATCTTTTCTATCCC
>JAJRST010000225.1 GCA_024278645.1 bacterium
ATTTGTAAATTATAACGATTTTTGAAAGTCTAAATATTTTAACCCGGAAAATTCATTCGCCTCCAAGTCTCGAAGGCGCTCAAAAACAATAGAATGAAGACAATAATATTGTAAATAAAACAAATCGTTTCTAAAACTTTCTCCCAACGCTTTCCCGCGTGTAAGGTGTTGATTCTTAGAGTCTTGGTGTTTTTGAGGCCTGGTTTCATGAATAATGCAGGTTAACAAAAAATCAAGTGAAATATTCAACTTTTTGTATTGTTGATAGAACCAACTGATGAGTATTAAACGACGAGAACACTCGGCCAATTTCCGCTTTTACGAGGAACTCAATTTTTTCCTGCCGGGGGAACAGCGCAAGCGCGATTTCGAGTACACGTTCAAAGGCCATCCGGCGATCAAAGATGCCATCGAAGCCATCGGCGTGCCGCATACGGAGGTGGAGTTGATTCTGGTGAACGGCGTCTCGGTGGGGTTCGACTACCAGTTGCAGCCGGGCGACCGGGTGTCCGTCTACCCCGTGTTCGAAAGCTTTGACGTGTCGCCGATCGTCAGGCTGCGCGACAAGCCGCTGCGCGAGCCGAAATTCATCTGCGACGTGCACCTCGGCAAGCTGGCGACTATTTTGCGGCTCCTGGGATTTGACACGCTTTACCGTAACGATTATGATGACGCGGAAATTATTGAAACGGCGGTGCGCGAGCAACGCATTATTCTCACCTGCGACCGCGGCATTCTCAAGCACAGCGTGGTCACGCACGGCTACTGTCTGCGCTCGCGCCAAGTCATGCAGCAAATCCGCGAAGTATTGCAACGCTTTGATCTCTATAAACTCGCCGAGCCGTTCTCACGATGCACCGTATGCAACGGCCGCATCATAGAGGTCAAAAAGGAAGAAGTGATTGACCGGCTCCCGCTCAGGGTCTCCGGGAGCTACAACCATTTCAAACGCTGCCTCGGCTGCGATCGCATTTACTGGCAGGGCAGCCACTTTGACAGGATAAAACAAAAGCTCGCTTGGATTCTTGACACGAATCGAGATGCTGAAACAGGAAATCCATTGAAAACGGAGAATGAACGATGAAGCTGCACTACCTGCAACATGTCTTTTTTGAAACGCCGGGCGCAATACTGGATTGGGCAAAGAAGAATAAAATCCAGGCAACCGGCGCCCATCTGTATAAAAATGAACCGCTGCCGTCGCTCGACGATTTTGACTTTTTGCTGGTCATGGGCGGCCCGATGGGCGTGCAGGACGAGCATCTTTATCCCTGGCTGTCGCCGGAAAAGAAATTCATCGAATCCGCCATTAAAGCCGGCAAAAAGGTCGTCGGCATTTGCCTTGGGGCGCAGCTTGTCGCCCACGCGCTGGGCGCCCGAGTTTATAAGAGCGCCTTTAAGGAAATAGGCTGGTTTCCGATTGACTGGAGCGACGAGGCCAGGCGGCCGGGCCTGTTCCCGCATCTGCCGCAGACGCAGGAGGTGTTTCACTGGCACGGCGATATGTTCGACATCCCGGAGGGCGCCGTTCGCCTGGCCAAAAGCGTTGGCTGCGAAAATCAGGCGTTTTTATACGACGAGCAGGTGCTCGGCTTTCAGTGTCACCTGGAGATCACGGAAGAGATCATTCGGGCGGCCGTCAAGGAGGGCGCTGTAGAGCTGGTTTCGGCGCCCTACATTCAGTCGGCGGCGGAGATGCTGCGCCGCGTAAATTTGTGCGAGCCGGTGAACAAAACACTTTCGATTTTGCTCGATAAATTCGTAGCCATTTAGCTTGAAAAACTCGTTCGCATCCATGGCTTTTTGGTTTTCTGCTCGTCGCTGCGCTTCGTCGTCTATGTCACGCGACGCAGAGCGGCGGAACGAGGAAATTCGAATGATCTTCTCGCATCCCTTCGCAGGAGCATCGGGATGAGAGAAGATCACGCAAAAGCTTTGTCAATCTACAGTCTTTTTTAAATAGTTCTCGATCTCTTGTTCAAACTGCTTCCATATTGGGGGTAAATTTTCAGCAAGCGGCTGCAATTCTTCTTTCTCCAACAAAACCCCATACGCATGAACAAAGAAATGTCTGAAACCTCGATACTTGTCAAGTTGCTCAGATAAAGCTTGAGAAATAATATCTTCTTTAACGGCAATATTAAGCAAATCCTTATGGGAGGAAGCCGAGCCGGGAATTTGTATCTTCCTCGATTTTAAAATCCGCTTGAGAATATTTTCCATCCCGGTATAGCAATGATGTAAAAATGATCCCATCGCTGACAACTCGATTAAGGACATCTCCGGACGATTTGATGTTTCATCCAACAATGCCAGGGTTTTCTCGATATAGTCTTTTTCAATCGAGATTTCTTCGCCGAGCTTATCCATAGATTTTAACAGCTTGCCTTTCAATCAATTCCGTGAAGCGTGATTTTTTTACAAATTCACTATATCCACAGGTTTTGACAGATGTCGCAACAATTTACCATAAAAATCAAAAAACGAGACAGGCGCTACGCCTCGCACAGCCAAGTCAATATCGTTCGCCTCACTTTCGTTCTCCAGCGAAGAACCAAACAGGTAAATCTCCTCAACGTTATACTTTTTCGCGTAGGAAATAATAATCTCTTTATCTTTTTCGCTGATCATGTTTTTACCCTTTTTCGGGAATATACATAATTCGGCTCCTGAATTCAATCCTTTTGTAGGATTGCAAGCTATTCATATTTAATCCACTTTAACACTTCTGGAAGATTCGGTTTTTTGCCGTACATCAAAATGCCGACGCGGAAGATGCGTCCGTTGAGCCAAAAAGCGCCCCACAGGGAAAAGGCCATCAACACTAAACTGAGCAGCACCTGCCACAGCGGCGCGGCGTTTTGCAGGATG
>JAJRST010000015.1 GCA_024278645.1 bacterium
AGCGGCAGGAAAACGACGGCAAGGAGTAGAAAAAGTTTTCTCATGAGGAATATCTACTTTGACCAACGCCAATTCTCGTAATATTCCCAACTGACCATTTCATTAAGCTCATCAAATTCTTTTGTCTTTTCGAGCAATGCGGCTTTGATCACGTCGCCGGCGGACAGCAAGCCGATAATTTTTCCCTCTTTTTCCACGGGCAAATGGCGCAGTCTCAGACCGAGGAACTTGTCCATCATGCGATAAATATTTTCAGAGCCGTCAACGGTAATCAGTTCTTTTGTCATGTAATCGCCTATACGCGAATTGCGGGGGTTAAAACTATCGACCAGGCTGTTTCGCAAAAGGTCGCGTTCGGTCCAGATGCCGACAATTTCGCCGTTCTCTTCAACAAGAACGGCGCCGATTTTTTTGGCGACCATTAATTTCAGGGCGTCCTCAATCGTTGCATCCGCGGAGATCGTTATGAGGTCCGTCCCTTTTTCCTTGATAATATCTTCAGCTCTTTTCATAAATTCCTCTCGATCAAGCTATTTTTCTCAAAAAAAGATGTTCAACTTTTGTAAGACATCGACTCCCCATTGATTTTATCATCAACGTGGAATTATAAAACAATTGTGAGGAAAGAAAAATTTCTCGGATTATCGATTATAAGGCTCGTAGCGATCACATTCGACCAGCACCTGCAGGCCGCATTCTTTAAAATTCCTGCAACCGGCGCACTTTGATTCTTCCCACGCTCTTCGAAACTGGCCGGCATAGTTTTGGATCCATTCCATCACATAATCCGGCCCGGGATCATCTTGAATGCCGCAGCCTTTGCACCATTTATCATACTCGATTCGTCTTCGTTGAACATACAAGAACCGAGTGTTTTTTCCGTCGTTCAACACATGCCTCCGAACGTTAGCTTTTAGTCGTCCTTCTACTCTTCAATACAGCCAAAGTTCCGTAAAAATCAACCGCCGAAATCATCGAAAAGTATATTCTCCTGTTCGACGCCAAGATCATCCAACATTTTCAGAACAGCTTCGTTCATCATCGGCGGGCCGCACAGGTAATATTCGCAATCTTCCGGCGCCGGATGATCTTTGAGATAGTGATCATAAAGCACTTGATGAATAAAGCCGGTCAGGCCGTTCCAGTTATCTTCCGGCAGAGGCTCGGACAACGCCAAGTGCCAGGTAAAGTTTTCATTTTCTTCCTGCAACTTGTCAAACTCTTCCACATAAAAGCACTCTCGCAAGCTGCGCGCACCGTACCAAAAAGATATCTTGCGCTTGGTATGCAGGCGCTTCAATTGGTCGAAGATATGTGAGCGCATGGGCGCCATGCCGGCGCCGCCGCCAATAAACACCATTTCATTGTCTGTATCGCGGGCAAAGAATTCTCCGTAAGGTCCGGAGATGGTCACCTTGTCGCCCGGTTTGAGACTGAAAATATAAGAAGACATTTGCCCCGGCGGTACGTTCGGCTTGTTGGGCGGCGGAGAGGCGATACGCACATTCAACATGATAATGCCGTGTTCCTCCGGATAATTGGCCATCGAATAGGCGCGAACAATAGGTTCGTCGACTTTGGACACATAGCGCCACATGTCGTATTTATCCCAGTCGCCGCGATATTCTTCATCAATATCAAAATCCGAGTAGCGCACCACATGCGGCGGCGCTTCTATCTGGATGTAGCCGCCGGCGCGAAACTCGACGTTTTCGCCCTCCGGCAGATCAAGAATAAGCTCTTTGATAAAAGTAGCGACATTTCTGTTGGAACGTACCGTACATTCCCATTTTTTAATTTCAAAAACTTCCGGGGGAACCTTGAGCTTCATATCCCTCTTTACGGCCACCTGACACGAAAGTCGATAGCCTTCACGAATCTGGCCGCGAGTGAGCGCTCCGCGTTCCGTGGTCAGTACATCGCCGCCGCCTTCCTCGACGATGCACTTGCACTCGCCGCAAGTTCCCTGGCCGCCGCAAGCGGACGGCAGATAAACGCCTTGATCCGCAAGGGCGAAAAGCAATTTCCCGCCCAAGGGAACGCTATAAGTATGATTTTCATCTTCGTTGATAACAATTGTCGCGTTGCCGCTCTGCACCAATTTTGATTTGGCAAAAAGTATTAAAAGAACAAGCGCGACCACGATGAGCGTGAACATGAACACGCCCAGAGCAATGAGACCCAGTCCTTGCATTCATTCCCTCTACAATTGAATTCCAGAAAATAACATAAAAGCGATGGCCATTAAACCGACTGTGATAAAGGTGATGCCGAGGCCCCTGAGCCCCTTTGGCACGTTGCTGTATTTCATTTTTTCACGAATGCCAGCCAGGGCGACGATGGCGATGGCAAAGCCCGCGCCCGACCCGATGCCAAAAACCACGCTTTCGGGGAAATTATAGTTGCGCTCCACCATAAACAACGAGCCGCCAAGAATGGCGCAGTTGACGGTAATGAGCGGTAAAAAGATGCCCAAAGAGTTGTAAAGACTTGGCACAAACTTGTCCAAGGTCATCTCTAATATTTGCACCATGGCGGCGATGACGCCAATATAGGTGATCAAGCCGAGAAAAGTGAGATCAACATTGGGAAGACCCGCCCATGCCAAGGCGCCTTTTTGCAGCACGGCATGATAGATCAGGTTGTTCACCGGCACAGTGATCGCTTGCACTACGGTGACGGCGATTCCCAGGCCGATGGCGGTTTCAACGCGTTTGGACACGGCCATAAAGGTGCACATGCCCAGGAAAAAGGCAAGCGCCATATTTTCAATAAAAATCGATTTTACGAACAGACTGAGATAATGTTCAAACATCGTTTATTCCTCTTCAACTTGTTCGGGTTTCCAGGTGCGCACAGCCCATATAATCAAGCCAATTAAAACAAATGCGCTGGGCGATAACAGGAACATGCCGTTGGGCACATACCAGCCGCCGTCGGTATAAAGCGGCA
>JAJRST010000226.1 GCA_024278645.1 bacterium
AAATTTAACAATATTAATAGTTGTTTGCAAGCTATTTTTGCAAACAGCATGATCAATTATAAGCATTATTCGGCAAGATTATCACAAAACCCGTGCGATCTCATCCTGCGCAAAAACTGGCAACATACGTTCGCTCCCCTTGTCAACGAGAATCATGCCTTCGGAGGCATCGGTCAGTTTGCCGATATCCGCCGCTGGAATGTTCGCCTGCTCATACATCTTGAGGATCGGCGTCACGCTTTTATAGGGCGCGGCAAGCAACAGCGATCCGGAGGAGATGCAGCCGAGAGGATCGACTTCGAAAAAGTCGCACACCAGCTTGCCCTCGGCGAGCATGGGGATTTTATCCCCGTCGATGCGGACGCCGGCATTGGCGGCCAGGGCGAGCTCGTGGATGGCTGTGGCCACGCCGCCTTCCGTGGGATCGTGCATGGCGTGCACCTCGGCGGTTTGGACGGCCAGCGACGCATAGCGCCGCACGCTGATGCCGGGATCGAACAAAAGGTTGCGGCACCTGGCCACAAAATCCGCGGAAAACTCTTCCTCCAGCAGCGTCGCCTTTTCGCGCGCCAGAATGGACGTTCCCTCCACGGGCGCCCCCTGCACGACGATGATATGGTCGCCCACCCTGGCGTTTTGCTTGAGCAGCAGCTCCTCCTTGCCCGCCTCGCCAAGCATTTGTCCGACGACGATCGGGCGATCGAGACCGATGCTCACCTCGGTGTGGCCGCCGCAATAGGCGATTTTTTCTTTTTTGCAGGTCCCGGATATCTGTGCAAAAATATCTTCGGCCATGCGTCGCGTCGCCCCTTCGGGGAGCAGGATGGTCGCCAAAAACCATTTCGGTTCGGCGCCCATGCAGACGATGTCGTTGGCGTTCACATGCACGGCGTAGTAGCCGATGTGCTCCGTGGCGAATGTGATGGGATCGGTCTTGACGACAAGATAGTCGTCCCCCATGTCAATGACCGTGGCGTCCTCGCCGACTTTTGCGCCTTGTAGAATTCTCGCATCCCCGGTCGTGTATTTTTCGATGAGCGTTCCGAGAAAGTCATGCTCCAGCTTTCCGGGGTAGAGTTTGTTGAGAGTGATTGCCATAGCGTCCATGCCTCTTTTTGCATTATCTACTTCACATCACAAATAGAATGTCGCCAGATGAGGACAAAATTCCAAAATCTTTTTGCAACTATTTTGTAAACGGCATCGATCGGGACGCCGATTTCTCCAACCGGTCCGCCCGTTTCGCAAATGAAGTAAATTACGCCAATTCGTTGATTTACGGTTAAAAGGAACCGTCTGCCAAAAAACCGCAACAGGCAAAACCATTTTGGGCAATACAATTAAAACATCCATTAGGCCTAAACCCGGACAAGCCGGAAATTCCAAATCCCAAAATCCAACTGTCAAATTCAACTTTTGCCAGATTTGGTCAAAAATCAACCTTCAAGACTCTACTTATTGTGTAAAGTGCTGTTTATTTGAGACTTGGAATCTTCGAGGCCTTGTTTCAGAATAATGCAGGCTAGATGAATTTCTCCCGCCTTTGCAAATTCAGCAGCCCCGTCAACACGCTGAGGATAATGCCCACCGTCTGATAAACACGATTATTGAAAACAACAGTCTGCCAGACCAGGTCGCTCACGTTCTCCGGAAAGCGGAACGGATTCAAAAAAAGATTCCACCGGCTTTCGGACAGCGCATCGCTGAGCACCCAAAAGGCGATGGCGATAACCACCATGAATACGGCCGTACCGTAGCCGCTTTTCACTACCGTGGACAACATGAAAGCCAGGCTGCCGAGCAGAAAAACCGGAAACATGAGCTGGAAAACCATCTCAAAAACATTAAACGGAACAATAGCGGCGGCGCTGAGAAAGGCGAGAATCAGCAAAAAGGCAAAGACGACGGCATAGATGACCGCAAGACGTACCAGCCATACTTTGTAGCGATAGTCGGGAATACCGAACAGTATCTCCAGCATCCGCGAATCGGCGTCATTTTGTATGCCGAAAACCGTCGGGTAGAACACGAGCAAAATGCCGGGCAGCAGCAGCCAGGCATAGACGGTCGCTTCAGACGGATTGGAGCCGGCGTCGAACAAGCTGATGATGACGACCAGCAAAAACAGGGCGACAGCCGCAATGAGAAAATAAATGAATTTGTTCGCAAAAATGATCTTTAAATTATATCGCACTGTTTTGCATACAAAACTTGTCATGTTTTTTATTTTGAGCATCATGTTGAAACCCATGTTCTTTCACATTTCCCTTGTGCCTTCCAAAACTCGGCTCCATCGCAAGAGAAAATGACAAAATAATTTGGCACAAAATAATTATTTTCTCGGCGATCTCGGCGGTTTAACAAAAATCGTATAAATTTAAATTTCAAAAAATTTTTATTTATCCTGCATTATTCATAAAACCAGGCCTCGAAGACTCTAAGAAACATTGCCTTACACGCAGGAAGGCGTTAGGAGAAAGTTTTAGAAACTATTTGTTCCATGTATAATACTATTGTCTCATTTCCATTGTTTTTGAGCACCTTCGAGACTTGGTGCCTTTGAGGCGAATGAATTTTCCAGGTTAGAAAACCTTACAACTGTCGGCCAAGCCGTTGACATTATTTCCGCAGCAGCCACAAGTAGGAATCCTCCAGCGTCGGTTTTACCTTTATGGCGTCGGCGGCGGGTTTTTGCGGTGCGATGCAGCGAACGCGAATTTTATCGCCGACGCGAATGTGGTGCACCATCATGAACTGTTTTTGCACCTCGTCAAACATTGCGGGATCGACCAGGAACTGCCAGACGCGCCCCTCGGCGAGCCGCGCCATCTCGTTGGGTTCGCCGAGATACTTGAGCCGTCCGCGGTCTAGTACGGCGACGCGGTTGCAGGAGCTGGCGATGTCCTCGATAATGTGCGTGGAAAAGATGACCACGCGCTCGCGGCTCAGCTCCACCAGCAGATTGCGAAAACGGATGCGTTCGCGCGGATCCAGCCCGGCCGTCGGTTCGTCCACGACCAGAATTCTGGGGAGATGCAGCAACGTCATGGCGATGCCGATGCGCTGCTTCATGCCGCCGGAGAATGAACTTATTTTATCGTGCTGCCGTTCCAGCATGTGCACGGCGTCCAGCGCCCGGCGGATGCGCTCTTTTCGTGCAACCGGCTCCTTCAGACCTTTCAGCATCGCCTGGTAATCCAGAAACTCGTAGGCGCTCATATTTTCATACATGCCGAATTCCTGCGGCAGATAGCCGATGATCCCCTGGAATTCTTCGCGATATTGATTCAAATCCAGGCCGTTGATACTGATGTTGCCGCGGCTTTGCTCCAGAATGCCGCAGATAATGCGCATCAGCGTCGTCTTGCCGGCGCCGTTCGGGCCGAGCAGGCCGAACATGCCGCTGCCGATTTCCAAAGAGACGCCATCCAGCGCGCGGAACGGCGATCTCCGGCGTCCAATGACCGGGATAACCTGTACAAAGCGATAAAAGGCGCGACGTAGTCCGGCAAACCTGCCGCTCACTCTGGCGATATTCACATTCCCCCGATGCAGCTTGTTCGACGTTGTGTAGATGGCCAGGGAAAGATACCACAACACGGCGATAAAAACAACCGAACCGATGCTGTGCCAACGAAAATAGAAATAGAACAAATTCAGCAGCGGCGCGCCCCAGAAAAGCAGCTTTTGCGCCCGTTCCACCCACGCCCTTTTCTCCGGCATTGTGCTTGAAACAAACAGGCGAAACGGCGCGAACAGGTAAAAAAGGAAAAAGTAGACGACATGCGTGAAAACAAAACTCCAGAAATAGCTTTGCAGGTAAAAATAGGTAAAGTATATCAAAAACGCCAGCACCGGCGCCTGCCAGATCAGGTCGTCAAAATCGCGCCAGGATGCATAATCCTTTTGCAGGCCCGCCCGCGCGCGAATTGACTTGCCCTTGTTCCACTCGCGGACAAAACGACTGCTCTCGTCGTACACTTTGACCAGGCGGCGGATGGTGATCGTCAGCGGCTCATCGGCGCCGACTATTTTCGTACTGGCGCGTCGCAGGCTGTTGAGCAGAAACCAGGCGCCGCCGGGAACGAGAACAGTGGCCAGCAGCAGCCAGGCGATGCGCCAGAGCGCGCTGTCCACG
>JAJRST010000227.1 GCA_024278645.1 bacterium
GTTTCACATCCACGGCGAGGCGGACGGCGACGGCGATCTGAGCGAAATCTATGGCGCCGGCTGCTTTGACGGCCGGCTGTTTTCCTATAACGGCGGCAATAGTTATATCGATCACTTGGCGCCGCTCGAGGGCGCCACGGTTTTTTTCAACAACAGCGCTCCGGCCTACGCCTGCGGCGTCGGCTATGAAAACGGAACCTGGCGCACCCTGGGTCTCTCCTTTGAGTTTGGCGGCCTGCAGGACGGCGGCGATACCAAAAGCGAGCTCATGGCGGACATCCTCACCTTTTTGGACGCCGGATGTCTTCGAAGAAAACCCGCCCCCATGTCGCTCGTCGCCCACGGCGGTTATGACAACCGCGTGCCGCTGGTGTGGGACGCGCCGCCGGGACAAAGCGCGTTGGCGGAGGGCGCCGCTGGTGCAAGCCTCATCTTTAATGCCAAAGATCGAAAAGAGGAAAAGATAAAAGAACGGCCGCAACTGCTTATGAATGAAAGCAGGGTGAACTTTTACCAGGCCGCAGGCTACAATGTTTATCGCGGCGAATCGGAAAACGGCCCGTTTACCAAAATAGCTTCCAATATTGAACGACAATACTATTGCGACGACACGGCCGAAAATGGGAAGAATTGGTACTATGTCGTCACCGCCGTTTATGATGCTGACGAGAGCGAGTTCTCGAACGTCGCCCCGGCCACGCCAAAAGCCGACGGCTATACCTTGCGCTCTCCCTGGGTCGAAAATCCGCCCTCGCTGGACGGCGTCATCGATGAAGCCGAGTGGGCGTGGTCGGTGCAGAAAAGCGTGGCTAATGAAGGTCACGCCGTATCGTCGACGCTGTACATCATGAACGACGACAATTATTTGTACTTGGCCATCTACGACAAGGCGAACAGCGGCCTGGTCGACGACGACCAGATCGGCATCTATTTCGACGACAACCTCAATTACAACTGGCCGTCGAGCTCGCTTTCGGAGGAGGGAAACTTTTGGTGCAGCCGCAGCGGTTCGCAAAATGACGACCTTTTTCGCGCCCTCGCCGGTCACTGGCCCGTGGATATGCGGTGGGCCGATCCGCAGTCGACAACCGGCATGTCTTCCGTCTCATCCGTCTCCGCCGGTCGTGTGCAGGTGGAAATTCGCATCGACTTGCAGAACGGTCCTCTGAATGCGGCCCCCGGCGATACTATTGGTCTGTTCCTCTATGCCCTGGATATGCCCGATTCCCTGTTCACCGTCGCCTGGCCGAGTGTGGTTATGAACACAGGCCGGGAGGACGCCTGGCTCATACCCGAGCTGTTCGGCCAGCTTGCCATTGGCCGGCAGAGCGACTGCCAATATTTTTCCGACAGCGAGGACGTTTCCGGCGCAGGTCTGTATCATTTTAACGAAGGGCAGGACGGCCATCAGGTCGATATGGATGTGTCGAGCCTGGATGGCGGCGGCGATTTTATCGTCACTCAGAATAACTGCGTCTACGAAAACCTGCCCGGCGCCGACGCGCTGCCCTTGTTCTGGACCATTGAAATCGACGATATTGTTTCGGCATTTACGGCGGACGTCACTTTTCATTACACCGACGACGACGCCGCCGGTTTTACGGAGACGAACGCTTTTTTAGGCGTCGCCCGGTTCAATGAACAAGCCAACGCGTGGATTTGGAAAGGCGGCGATGTCGACGCCGACGCCAATACGGTCGTCGTTCATGACGTCAGCGAGACCGGCGTCTATGTGCTGTATCGCCGCATTTTCGGCGACTCGAACGGCGACGGTTATGTGGACGAAGCCGATCTGCAACAGTTTGCGGATGTGTGGTTAAGCACAAACCCCGGCGAGTTCGACGACGGCACGGTTGAACGTTTTCATAATTACAACAAGAATACAAATGCCGCCGGAGAACAGATCATCGATGAAGGCGATTTGCAGGTGTTCAGCGATAACTGGTTGCATGGCGTTCAGCCCTGATGATGTGGAACGCGCCGATGTATGTTGTAATTTTATTATGAGGGCCGGTGCTGCAAAAGCTAAAAGCTAAAAGCTACACCCGTCTTACCTCTCTTATCTTGCAACTTTTGTCTTTTTAGTTTTTCATCTTTCTACTTGATCATGCTAAAAAAACTCTCAAATTTCAAATTTCTCAAATCCGCCTACAAAATAGTCTGGCAAAGCGCCCGATGGGAGGCGGCGGCGAATACGCTCGTCGTCGTTGCGTCCAGCGTTCTGCCGCTGGTCACCGTCTACATGATGAAGCTGACTATTGACGCGGTGACGCAAGGCCTGGGCGCCGAAGACAAGGAAGCCGCCGTCGCGCGCATTTTGCTCTATGTCGGCGTCATCGGCGTTACGGTTTTGCTGCATTATGCCTTTTCATCGTTGAACGGCTATATATCCGAGAGTATGTCTCTCAAGGCCGAGGATCATTTGAGCGATCGCCTGCACGACAAATCCATCGCCCTCGATCTTCAGTATTATGAAAACCCCGATTATTTCGACACCCTGCACCGCGCGCAGCAGGGGGCGATTCAGCGACCGGCCGCCGCGTTCAAGAATTCGACGCAACTGCTGCAAAACGGCCTGTCTCTGATCGGTATGATGGCGTTGCTGTTTTCCTTTCATTGGAGCGTGTCCGTTTTGCTCATTGCCGCCGTCATCCCCGGCGTGCTTTTTCGGCTAAAGTTCTCGCAGCGGCTGTATCGTTGGGATCGTTCGCAGACCTCAACGCAGCGACACGCTTATTATTATCACTTTTTGCTCACCAGTGATTTTTACGCCAAGGAAATTCGCCTGTTTCAACTTGGGCCGCTGTTCATCAAACGCTTCCATGAAATGCGTCGGGTCTTGAGAGGCGAAAGGCTGGGCATCGCCAAAAAACGCACCATCGCCGACGTCGGCGCCAATTTCGTCGCCGTCCTCGCCGTTTACGGCTCCTTCGGCTTTATGGCCTGGCGGGCGGTGTATGGTTTTATTACCATCGGCGACCTGGTGATGTATTACCAGGCGTTTCAACGCGGGTTGAACTATTTCAAGTCCCTGCTTGGCAATGCCGCCAGTTTGTACGAAGACTCTCTTTACCTGTCCAATTTATTCGAGTTTCTGGATCTCGAACCCCGGGTCGTGGATCCCCCACAGGCGACGCCGATTTTTCAGACGATTGAACAGGGCATCACCGTCGAGAATCTTTCCTTTGGCTATCCCTCCGGCCGACCGGTATTGCACGACATCTCCTTTTATGTCAGGCCGGGCGAACACATCGCCCTTGTCGGTGAAAACGGCGCCGGCAAGACGACGCTGATCAAGCTGCTCTGCCGTTTGTACGACCCCAGCGATGGCGCTATATGCATCGACGGCGTCGATCTGCGCGATTTCAGGGTGAATGAGTTGCGGCGGCGGATCAGCGTGGTGTTTCAGGATTTTGTGCGCTACCACCTGCGCGTCAGGGACAATATCTGGTTCGGCAATATCGAGCTGGATGAGGAATCGCCGCGCATTCGCGAGTCGGCCAGGGCGGCGGATGTGGATCCGGTGATCCGGAGCCTGCCGCAGGGCTACGAAACCACGCTTGGGAAAATGTTCGAGCACGGCGAAGAGTTGAGCATTGGCGAGTGGCAAAAGATCGCCCTGGCGCGCGCCTTTTTGCGCGACGCGCAGATCATCGTCCTGGACGAGCCCACAAGCGCCCTGGATGCAAAATCGGAATACGAGATTTTTCAGAAATTCCGCGAACTGGCCAGGGAAAAGACCGCCTTTCTCATCAGCCACCGCTTGTCCACCGCCAAAATGGCCGATCGCATTCTGGTGTTGGAAGAAGGGAGGATCGTCGAAGATGGCGCTCATGACCACTTGATCGCTAAAGGAGGGGTATACGCCAGGATGTTTGCCTTGCAGTCGGAACAGTACCGATAAACTTGTAAATGTAAAGTTGCCCGGCAAGTTGGGCCCCACTTTAAAGTGGAACCCAACGTTGGGACCCACCGGTGTGTTCTGCAAAGTTGGGCCCCACTTTTAAAGTGGGGTCCAACTGGGAAGCGCGACTTTATTCAAGTGTAATCCGATACTCTCCTTTTTCATATTCCTTTGTTTTCACAAATAACTTGTTTCCCTTATATTTCCAGTCCTTGTCCTTGACCAGTATCGTATCATCAAGTTGAACGGTTGACGGCGTCTTGTCGAGTCGTATTCTCAGGATATGCGGCTTTTTCACGCCCTGCAGGGACACCTTTAGCGCGTCGGCATCGAGATCGGAGATGATCGTCGTGGCGCCGCTGTTGTCCGGGTGGTGCAGCGTGAATTGCGATTTGCCCGAGGGATAGATGAGCAGCGTCACGTAACCGTAATCCGATGCGTCGCCGATGCCGGTGTAGGCGCGGGAAACATGCATGGGGATGATTGCTCCCCGGCGTACAAAGACCGGGAACTCATGCATGGGAAAGTCTCGTGTGATGGTCGTCGGCCCGTGGATCGCTTTGCCGTCGTCGAAAAAATAGCACCAGTCGCCGCGCGGCAGGTGCACGCTGCGCTTCAGCGTGTCCCGATAGATAGGCGCAACGAGCAGGTTCTCGCCAAACAGGTATTGATACTTTCCTTTTTTCAGCGGCCGCATCAACGGCTTTTTGCCGCCGTTGTGATAGTCGACCACATAGCTGTACATGTAGGGAACCAGTTCCGTGTGCAGCCATGAATATTGGCGGATGATCTCCAGCTCCTGGCGGCTGCGCTTCCACAGGGCGCGATCGCCGTGGCCGCCGTTCATGAACAGGCCGCAAAAGGTGGAGAACTGCGTCCA
>JAJRST010000228.1 GCA_024278645.1 bacterium
CGGTCGATCTTTGACGCCCGTTGCCGCGCCAATGGCGGCTGGAACGGAAAAGCCCATGGTCCCCAAACCGCCGGAGGTGATGTGCGAGCGCGGGCGGTCGTACAGGACATATTGCGCCGCCCACATCTGGTTTTGGCCCACATCCGTTGTAAACACAGCCTTGCCCTGGAGGCGTTCGGAAATGTTGCGCAGAATCGGCTGCGGCCGTAAAAAGCCGTCTTCTTCAGGCAGCCCCAGGGGACATTCGTCGCGCCACTCGTTCAACTGTTTCCACCAGCCGTCAAGTTCGAGTCGTGCAGCAAAGTGCGGCAGCATGTCCAAAAGTATTTCCCGCACGTCGCCGACAATGGGATAGTCCACCTGTATATTTTTATTGATCGATGAGGGGTCGACGTCAATATGGATCTTTTTTGCCCTGGCCGCAAACGCTTCCAGCTTGCCGGTCACCCGGTCGTCGAAACGCGCGCCGATGGCGATCAGGCAGTCGCATTCGTTGGTGGCCATGTTGGCCGTGAAAGTGCCGTGCATACCCAACATGCCGAGGAACTGCGGATCCGTTCCCGGAAAGCCGCCCAGGCCGTGCAGCGTCGTCGTCACCGGGATGCCGGTTTTGCGTGCCAGCTCGGCCAACTCTTTAGCGCCATTGGAGAGAATGACGCCGCCGCCGGCGTAAATCAGCGGCTTTTTACTGCGCTTTATGGCCTCGGCCGCTTTTTTGATGCTCACCGGATGGCCCTTGACCTGCGGCTTGTAGCTGGGAATATTCAGCTCCTCCGGATAGTTGAATTCGCCTTTCGCCTGCACGGCGTCCTTGCAGATATCGACGACGACCGGCCCCGGTCGGCCCGTGGTGGCGATGTAGAACGCCTTGCGGATGGTCGGCGCCAAATCATCGACATTCTTGACCAGGGCGCTCCATTTGGTGATGGAACGGGTGATGCCGGTGGTGTCCGCCTCCTGAAACGCGTCGTTGCCGATGAGCTGGCTGTGCACCTGGCCGGTAAATACGATGATGGGGATCGAATCCATGTAGGCGTCGGCGATGCCGGTGACGGTGTTTGTGGCGCCGGGGCCGGAGGTGACCAGGACGACGCCCGGCTTGCCGGTGGCTTTGGCATAGCCTTCGGCTGCGTGTGCGGCGCCCTGCTCATGCCGCGCCAGTACGTGCTGCAAAAAGTCGATATCGTACAATGTATCGTAAATCGGCAGCACGGCCCCGCCGGGATAACCGAAAATATAGTCCACTTTTTCGAGCCGGAGACATTCAAAGAATATCTCGGCGCCGGTCATTGTATTTTTATGTTTACCCATATATGATTTTCCAGTGTCTGTATTAAATCTATGCTTTCAGTACCGCGCCGGTGTTGGCCGATGTCACGAAATTGACGTACCGCGCCAGCCAGCCCTTTTTGATTTTCGGTTCGAACGGCGGCAGCTCGGCAAGTCGTTTCTGAATCTCCTCGTCCGGCAAGTCCACATTTAACGTGCGCTCGTGCAAATTGATGCGGATGATGTCGCCTTCCCTGATCGCGGCGATAGGGCCGCCGGCCGCCGCTTCCGGGCTGACGTGGCCGATGCTGGCGCCGCGGGTGCCGCCGGAGAACCGACCGTCGGTGATCAAGGCCACGGAACTGCCCAAACCGCGCCCCATGACGGCGCTGGTGGGGGAAAGCATTTCCGGCATGCCCGGCCCGCCCTTGGGGCCTTCGTAGCGAATGACGACACAGTCGCCTGGTTTTATGTCGCCGTTGTAAATGGCCTTTATGGCATCGTCTTCATTGTTGAAAATCCGCGCCGGCCCGGCAAAATCCCACATGTCCGGGTGCACGGCGCCGGTTTTGACGACGCTGCCCTCGGGCGCCAGGTTGCCGTAAAGAATGGAAAGACCGCCCCGCTCCGAATAAGGATTGTCGAGGGTGCGGATGACGGTGTCATCCTTGATTTTTGCCTCCTTGATGTTTTCGCCCAGCGTTTTGCCGGTGACCGTGCGGCGATCAAGGTGCAACAGACCGTCGATTTTTGCCAGCTCATTCAGGATGGCCGAAATGCCGCCGGCGCGATCCACGTCCTCCATGTGCACGTCCGGCGTGGACGGCGACACCTTGCACAGGTAGGGGACGCGATCGGCCAAGTCGTTGAGCTCGCTCAAATTCAACTCTACCCCCGCTTCGTTGGCAATGGCAAAGGTGTGCAGGATGGTGTTGGTGGAGCCGCCCATGGCCAGGTCGAGGATAAAGGCGTTGATAAAGGTTTCGGGCGTGAGGATGTCCGACGGTTTGACGTCCCGTTGCAGCAGGTCCATGATCCTCTCGCCGATCTGCGCGATCAGCTCATCGCGCTTCGGGTCGATGGCCAGGATGGTGCCGTTGCCCGGCAGCGCCAGGCCCAGCGCCTCGCTCAAACAGTTCATGCTGTTGGCCGTGAACATGCCCGAACAACTGCCGCAGGAGGGGCAGCCGGCCACTTCAAGTTCGTACAACTCTTTTTCATCGATCTCGCCGGTTTTGATTTTTCCGACGCCTTCGAACACGGAAATCAAATCCGCTTTGGCGCCCGACGGCAGTTTGCCCGCCGCCATGGGCCCGCCGGAGATGAAAATCGTCGGAATGTCCAGGCGCGCCGC
>JAJRST010000229.1 GCA_024278645.1 bacterium
CAATGCGCTGTGAAACCGGGCCTCCTCCGTGTACCCGGCCTTATTGTCCGGGTCGTATTTGAGAATGTTGTTCCAATATCGCTGCGCAAATTCGCTTTGATACCGCGCCACATAACGTTTGGCGATGCGATAGTTCCACTCCACATCGGTGGTGTCCCTTGCCCATGTCTGCAGGAGCGTGAACAACGTCTTTTCATTCGCCGCCCAATCACGGAGCGTTTGTACAAAACCCCGGGCGTCGCCGCCAAAGCCGACCATGCGGTCGCGCTCCACGCCGTCCGGGCCGAGGACGATGACCGTGGGAAAACCGGGCATTTTAAAGAACTTTTTCAGATGTTCATAATCGCCTTTATTTTTCACAATTTTAAAGGGGACAAAAGTACGATTAATAAACAGCGCCGATTTTTTCTCCTGAAAAACAAGCTGATCCAGCTTGTTGCACGGGCCTCAGGTGGGCGAATAAAAGTCCACCAAAATCGGCTTGTTTTGCGCTTTCGCGAGATCGAGTGCATCGTTGAACGAGCCGGATATCCAATTGACGCCGCGATCGCCGGAACAGGCGGCAAGCAGCATGAACACAGAGATGATGAATAATTTTTTCATTGGCATCCTCAGGTTTTATGCAACTCCTCGAAATGACAAAAGATTCAAACTTTCTACCAATGCCTTTCCATGTGTAAGGTGATATTCCTTTGAGGCTTGGAGCCTTCGAGGCCTGATTTCATGAATAATGCAGGCTAGATTGTCTTTGCCGTATAACCGCCGTCGACGCGAATGATGGCGCCGGTGACGAACGACGACGCCTTTTCAGAGGCCAGCCATATCGTTGCGCCGACAAGCTCCTCCGCCTCGCCGAAACGATTCATCGGCGTATGCCGCATGATGTCGTCGACGCGCTCTTTTGTCAGGATTTTGCGATTCTGTTCCGCCGGAAAAAAGCCGGGGGCGATGGCGTTCACGCGTATACCTTGCGTCGCCCACTCGTTGGCCAACCATTGCGTCATATTATTGACGCCGGCCTTGCTGAGGCTGTAGGTAAAGACCTTTGACAACGGCGGGCCCGATGAGACCGATGAGATATTGATGATGCTTCCCTTTTGACCGCCGTCGATCATCTGCTTGCCGAACACCTGGCAGGCGAGGAACATGCTTTTTAAATTCACCGCCATAATTCTCTCGTATTCCTATTCCGAAATGTCAAAGAACGGCGTGCTGGAATTGATGCCGGGGGCGTTTATCAAAATCGACGTCGGCCCCAGTTCGGCCGCGATATCCTCGGCCGCCTTTTGCAGATCACCCTTGGAAGTGGCGTTTACCGTGAGCGCCATGCTTTTGACGCCTAAACTTTTGATGCTTGCCGCCATTTTCTCGGCGTTGTCGGTGTTAAGATCAAGAATGGCGACATCGGCGCCGGCCTGCGCCAGTCCTTTGGCCATCGCACCGGCAAGGACGCCGCCGCCGCCAATGACCGCGGCGACCTTGTCTTTCAAAGCGAATGTATCTTGTATAAAACTCATTTATTTCTCCATTTTGCTTATGATAAATATTTTTTCATCCGGAGGTCAATTGACTATGCGGCGCTTTTTTTCGTCAACGCTGCCGCAAGATTCCCGAATAACTAACCGTGTTTTCAGATACTGCTTTTGCGGCTGCCACTCTTTGTCGTGCGACCGGATTCGTTGCACAAGTCGAAGTGCGGCGACGCGTCCGATATCCCTGGCCGGCTGCGCAACGGTGCTGAGACCGGGCTTTAAATAGGCGCTGACAAAAATATCATCAAAGCCGACGACGCCGACATCCCGCGGCACGGAAAAACCGTTTTCATAAAGGGCGCGAATGAGGCCGATGGCGACCGAATCGTTGTAGCAAAATACCCCTTCGGGCAGCGATTTAAATTTGCGCACCAACTGAAGGCCTGTTTCATAGCCGTCTTCCAGCCGCCATCCGCTTCTTATGACTTGCGACTCTTCAAACGGCAGGTCATTCGCCTGCAGCGCGCGTTTAAAGCCTTGCAAACGGCGTTCGCTGGCCAGAAACTCCACCGGCCCGGACACGTAGATCAGGTTTTTACAGCCGCTGTGAATGAGATGCTGCACGGCTTCAAAAGCGCCGTATTCGTCATCGGCGCGTACAAGATCGGCGTATATGCCGGGGACATCCGCCAAAAGGACCAAGGGCAAGTGCTGTTGCGCCAGCTCCTGCAAATGCGCCGTATCGACATTTTTTTGCATGGGGAAAATAATCAACCCATCAACGCGTCGTTGCTTCAGCAGTTCAATATAAGCCGCTTCGCGCTCGGTGGCCGTATGCGTATTGCCGATGATGACGCTATACCCCTCCCTTTCACACACCTCCTCCACGCCCAGGGAAATTTTCGAATACAGCGGATTGGAAATGTCCTTGACGATCAACCCGATGAGCCCGGTGTACTGCAGGGCGAGCGCCCGGGCCACGGCATTCGGCGTAAAATTGTATTTCTTAATAATGCCCAGCACCCGTTCCCGCGTCCTGGAAGAAACGCTCGGATTGTTATTCAACACGCCGCTCACCGTAGCGCGCTAGACGCCCGCTTCTTTTGCTATGTCCGAGATTGTTATTGACACGATTTCATCACTCGAAAATATTGACAAGACAATTAAAATAAATCCAACGCCGTCGGTATAATCATTGTAATTTGCGGCACATAAGTAATAATGAACAACACAACGATCATGGCCAGAAAAAACGGCATGATCGGACGAATAACTTTTGTGATCGTCGTCTCGGCGATGCCGCAGCCGACAAACAGACACGAGCCCACCGGCGGCGTGCAGATGCCGATGCATAAATTGAGGATCATAATAATGCCGAAATGGATCGGATGCACGCCGAGCTGCGTGACGATGGGCAAAAAGATGGGCGTGAAAATGAGCACGGCCGGCGTCATATCCATAAAGGTGCCGACGAAAAGCAGCAGCAAGTTGATGATCAACAAAATAATAATCGGGCTGTCGGACACGCCAAGCAGCGCAGCGCTTATCGCTTGCGGGATGTTTTCGTGCGCCAGCACGTAGGACATGGCCATCGAGGTGCCGATGAGCATAAACACCACCGCGGTAGTGATGCCGGCCTGTAAAAAGACCTTGGGCAGTTGGCTTATTTTCACTTCGCGATAAACGAACACGGATAAAAACAGGGCGTATAAAACGGCGATCGCCGAAGCCTCCGTTGCCGTAAACACGCCGCTTAAAATGCCGCCAAGCACGATAACAATGAGCAGCAACGCCGGAATGGCGATAAAAAATTTAACAATGCCTTCCTTAAAACCAAACCTGACGCCCTTGCCATATTTTTTTCGTACGGAAATCACACCGGCGACGACCATTAATCCCAAGCCCATCAGGATGCCGGGTAGAATGCCGGCCATAAAAATCGCGGCGATGGAAACCGCGCCCCCGGTCGCCAACGAATAGACGATCATCACGTTGCTCGGCGGAATCAGCAGCCCCGTCGTTGCCGCGGTGATGCTCACCGAGGCGTTGAAATCGCGATCATACCCCTCTTTATTCATCAGCGGAATCATAAAGCCGCCGACGCTGGAGACCGCGGCCACCGCCGAGCCGGAGATGGCGCCGAACAACATGCATGTCATAATATTGACATAAGCCATGCCGCCCGGATAGCGACCGACGAGTACATTGGCAAAATCAATGAGCCGCCTCGCAATGCCGCCCTGTCCAATAAGCTGGCCGGCGAGAATGAAAAACGGGATGGCCAGCAGGGCAAAGCTGTCGATGCCCGTGGCGATTTTATAAGCCACGGTCATAAATTCGGGCAGGCCGCCGATGGTAAAAATAGTGAGCAGGGACGAGATTCCGATGGCAAAAGCAATGGGTACATTCAATAATAAAAGAAACAAAAAACTGACGACAAGGACGATGAGAGGCCAATCCATTTCCGCTCCCTATAATTATGAATTGATTTTTACAAAAGGGGCGTCCGCCCTTCCGATGATTCGTTTTAGTTTAATGATCGTTTCAATGAAAAACTCGATGCTATAGACGGCAAGAAAAAAGCCGGAGACGGGAATGGCCAGGTAAACATATCCCATGGGCACACCCAAAGCCGGCGAAACCTGCCAGAGCATAAAAGTGACCGTCACCAATCGCAAGCCGCCGAAAATCATAACGGAGATGGAGAAAAAGGCGACCACAAAATGGCTGAATGCCTCTGTCAAAAGCCGCTTTTTCTCCGGCAGTTTGGCGACGAAATAATCAATGCCCAGGTGCGCTTTATAATTCAAAGCCACGGCGGCGCCCAAAAGCCCAACCCAAATCATCAGATTGGTGGCCAGCTCCTCCGTCCAGTTGCTCGGATTTTTGAGGATGAAACGGGTGATGACCTGCCAGGTGACGTCGATGGTTAAAACAGCCATGGATGCGGCGACAAGCGTTTCCAGAAACCTGTCCAGCGCTTTTTTTATAGGCGTCCACATATTATTGCACCTCCTGAATTCTTTTAGCCAGCTCGCCGATCTCAGTGCCTTCAAACTCCCGGTACATGGCTTGAGCGCGCTCCATGAACGGCGCCTTATCCGGGCGGAACACCTGCAACCCCTTGGATTGCATGTCCGCCATGGCCTTTTGTACAAACTCCGCCCACAGCTTTCGCTGATAGGGCGCCGATTCGTCCGCGGCCTCCTGCAACACCTTTTTATGAAAATCGCTCAGTTCGTTCCATTGCAGCGTGCTGATGAGCAAGACATCCGGCACCATGGTGTGCTCGTCCAGGCTGTAATATTTGGCGACTTCATAATGGCGTGATGTATAAAGACTCGGCGCGTTGTTTTCGGCGCCGTCGACAACGCCTTGCTGCAGTGCGGTGTAAAGCTCGCCCCAGGGAATCGGCGTCGCCGAACCGCCAAGCGCATCAACCATTTTTATGGCCATGGGGCTTTGCTGCACGCGAATTTTCAGTCCCTTGAGGTCGTCGGGATGCAGGATCGGCTTGCTCTTGGTGTAAAAGCTGCGCGCGCCGGCGTCGTAATAACACAGGCCGCGCAGTCCCTTGGACTCCCCGGCGACCAGCAGCTCGTTGCCAATCGGGCCGGTGAAAACCTTCCATTTATGCTCCGCATCACGAAAAAGAAAAGGCAAAGCAAAAACTTTGATGTTGGGCACAAAGCTCTCAAGCGGACTGCTCGACACCTTTGTCATTGAAAGGATGCCAAGCTGC
>JAJRST010000230.1 GCA_024278645.1 bacterium
CTCTCCTGCCTTTTTTTCTGGATCCTGCTGGCGTCGATGAGTCGCCTGACTTTTGCCACAGGCAAGACGTTTGTCGCGCTGACGAAAGAAAAATTCGGTCCCATCGTCGCGTTTTACATCGTCCTCGCGGTGACCGTCAGCCAGTTCACTTCCAACATCGGCGTGCTCGGCATCGTCGCGGAAGCGTTTGCCTCATGGACGGGCGTCAATTTTTTATTGTCGGCTGTCTTTTGGTGTACGCTGGTCTACCTGCTCATTTTCATGGGCAAGTACAGCGCTTTTGAACGCGTGCTCGTTGTTTTTGTAACCATTCTTGGGATCAGCTTTGTCATTGATTTCATTATCGTTCATCCCACGCCCCGGCAGGTCGTGCTCGGTATGATCCCTTCGGCGCCGGAAGACGGCGCCATGATCGTCGCCGCCATGGTCGGCACCACGCTCGCCGGCAGCGTTATCGTCATGCGCTCTTTCGTCATCAAAGACAAAGGTTGGACGATAAAGAATTTGAAACATGCCGAAAGGGATTCGATGGTCTCCGGCGCAATGATTTTTGTGATCTCCGCCATCATCATGGCGGTGTCCACCGCCACGCTGAATGTCCGCGGTCTGCATGTAAACAAAGCCATCGACATGGCGGAGACGCTGGTTCCCCTCGCCGGCAGCTTTGCCGCCACGCTGTTTGTCGTCGGCATCATCGCCGCCGGACTGTCATCCGCCTTTCCCAACGCCCTGGTGTCGATCTGGTCGATATCGGATTTCTTTGGTTTGTCGCGCGACCCCAAGGCGCTGCATTTTCGCCTGCTCGCCTTGCTGTTCAGCGCCGCCGGACTGATTGCCCCTATTTTTGGCGGCAAACCGGTGTTTCTGCAAATTATGTCGCTGGCCATTCAGGCGTTGTTTTTGCCCTTGCTGATGCTCATTCTCATTGTTCTGTCCAACAAAGAATCCGTTGTCGGCCAATACAAAAGCACGCGCTTTGTCACGATGATGAGCACGCTCGCCTTTCTGTTCTCGTTGTTCATGGCTTGGCAGGCGTTCAACGGTTTTTTAGCATTGATTAAAAATTTATGAGGAACTTTTCGGGTTGCGGTTCATTTCAAAAACAATAATTGTGTGATTATTTTTGGGGCCGGCTGATGCAAAAATGTGCTGTTCTTTTGTTTTTACTATTTTCCGCGAATTCCTTGTGGGCGCAAAACGAAGCGATTCCGGGGACGGAAACGACGCCAAGCGGCATACCGCGGGAGGAAGCGCCCCTGGCGGTCATCTGGGGATTTTCCTTTTACAGCGGCATGACCATCCCCTACTCGCCGGATGCTTTTTCCGAATTCTGGAAGCCGGGCCTTGATTTTACCGTGGATCTGGACATCCTGCTCAGAAACGATGTGGTTCTGGGGATGAGCTTTAGCTATTCAAAATTAAAATTCAACGCCCAGGAATTCTGGCGTCGCAGAGGCATCGAGGACGACGGCGACCTGGGCTATGATTTCGACATTCCCATCACCAACTTTCTGGTCTCCTACCGGGGCATTGAAAACTATCTTCTTTACGATGTTGAGACCGCTTATGAAATAGGCGGCGGGCTTTACTATTTGAAAAACTCGCAAGTGAAAATAATTTATACAGACCCTTATGGCGGCTATGAAATAAGCCGGTCCGACGACGTCGATTTCGGCCTGTTTGGCGGCCTTGGCGTCTCCTGGTTGATCACCGATACGCTGCAACTGTCGTTGCGCGGTCGTTACCATTACGTCTTTAAACCGGCGCAGCACCACCAATTTTTCGACGTTCGTGTCGGATTTTCGTTGTTGTGACACGAGGTTTCAGAACCAGCCAGGTTCCTGCAACTCTTTTATCTCTCGCAGCAGCTCCGGGTGAAAGAGGGGCGCTGTAATTACATTCGTCGAAATTTTCACTTTCAAACAAAATCGAGGTTAGTCATGAAAAATTATTTTTTCGCGTTGCTCGCCTTCGTCATGCTCTCCTGCGCCGCCGGCGTTCATTATTACAAATTCGTCGAACCCGCTTCCGATGACTCGCTCCTGCTCATCGGACAAATCATTGTCGAAGACAACCAGTTTTCGGGAAGGTTCGATGTCATAAAATCGGGAATCGAGGTCGCCGTCCTCGGCAGACCGGAGAACGGGCAGGTCACCGGGCTTTGGGCCACGACGGACAAGGATGGCTATTTCGCCCTGGCCAATGTGCCAAAAGGCGACTATGCTTTGAAGGGCATCCGCCTCACATTGTCAAACGGGGCGCGCATCACTCTTTCCAACCCGCTAATCAAAGAAATTAACTATTTTCGATTCAACGACGGGGAAAACATTCTCATCGAGGGCGACTACTTTCCCTATCATGCGGTCGGACGCGTGCTCTCGTTCCAACATAATCTTTTCCGCCTCAATCCCAAAATCTCCATGTTCTCCCTGGAATACGATACGCGACAAATCCTGAAAGAGCACAAACTTGTGGATGGCAGCATTGCCAATGACGGCCCCGTGGAAGAATATTTTCTGAACAAATATCCCGACACCGTCTGGCGCGACGATCTGCTGGCGAGCATTAAAGTGCCGCAAAAGCCGCGGTGATGTCAACACAAGAAAAGGCGCATCCCTGTTTTAAAATGGAATATATTCCCTTTCCCTGCTGTCTAACGAAACAGTTTGTGCTATGAAAGGAGAAACGGTGAAAAAGCAGATTCAACTCGTCTTGCTCGGGGCGCTTGTTTTTGTGCTGCTGGCGGCAAGCTGCAAAAAAAACGAGATTGCCAGCGCCTGGCCCGACGTGAACATCGTCATCGACGGCGACAGCAGCGAATGGCAGGAGCATCTTGTCTATAATGAAGATAAAAATGTTTCCTTTGGCGTTCTCAACGATGACGAGGCGCTGTATATCTGCCTGGTCACCACAGACATCAATTTAAAAAAACAAATTGTTGGCAACGGCCTCATTCTCTGGCTTGACGGCGAGGGCGGCAAGCATAAAACGTTCGGCATAAAATATCCCATCGGTCTGATCGAAAAAGGGCTGCCGCCGCGTGAATTCATGCGCAGCATGCGCGAACCGGACGGCCGGTTCAACGATGAAAAAATGGCGCTTTACTTTGACCAGACTTTTACCGGCTTGCAGGTGCTCGCTAAAAAGGGAAAGGAATCGAACTTTTATACGCTGAACGAGGCCAAAGGGAAAGGGCTTGAAGTAAAGGCGAGCATAAAAAACGGCATGATGACTTTTGAAGTGAAAGCGCCGTTCAGTTTTGACGCCGGTATAGCCTCTCTTTCCCTAGCCGCGGCCGCTCCCCTCGGCGTCGGCCTGGAAACGCCGATTCCGGACCTGGGCAAGATGCAACAAAAAATGGGCGCGGGCGCAGGTGGAAAGGGCGGCGGTATGGGCGGTCATGGCGGCATGGGTGGAGGCGGCAGAGGAGGTATGGGAGGCCGCGGCGCTGGACAAGGCGGCATGCGCGGCCAACCGGGCATAAGCGCCCCTGCCCAGATGAAAATGTGGACAAGGGTAATCCTTGCTGAAGAGTAGCGTCTTTTATCCACTGTAAATCATTTTACCAGGCGGTATAGCTCTCCCCCTCGCGAAGCGGCGCCAGACGTTTTTTTCGCGTGCGAAAAGCGATGGGGATGCTCTTGTAGTCCAGACTGCGGGTCAACACCACGACTTCGAAATGTAAATGCGGACCGCTGGAGTAGCCGGTATTGCCGGA
>JAJRST010000004.1 GCA_024278645.1 bacterium
AAAACTTCCTGTTCATCGAGCGACAAAAGCGAAACGCCTACACCCGGCGTTACGCCAATATCTATTTTTGGCGGACGTATGATCGCAAAGAGATTGACTATATCGAAGAGTACGACGGCGAGCTGCACGGCTATGAATTCAAATGGGGCGACAAGATGGCGAAAGCGCCAAAGCTGTGGCTGCAGACCTACGAGAATTCCTTTTTCGAGACGATTAACAAAGAAAATTTTTTAGAATTTGTTACATGAACCTCGCCGGGAGGTTGCCATGATCTTTTGCTCCGGTTGGCATGAAAAATGATACAGCCTTTGGCAATCCCGTTTTTGTGTACTTTGATATACAGTTTGTTATTGTTCGCAAGGAGGTCGTTTGAAGCTCAACGTTTTTTTTATTCTTTTATTTTCTTTCGTGCTGGCCGGCGCGGTTTATCCCACCGATAAAAAACCGCCCCAGGATGCAAAGGCCAAAGCCAAGGCCGTTATCGACTATTACAAGAAAAAGGTGGACGGCATCATCCTCAAAGGCGAAGACAAGGTCATTCGCGGCCGCATAAAGGCGTTCCGCGGCAAGGGAATCGTCTTCGACCCTGAAAAATCGGGCCCGTTTTACAACCCCCCGCCGCAGTATTACCCGATCAACAAGGTCCAGGCGTTTATCGACGCCAACGGCGAGGTCGTCTGGGGACATACAACGGTCAAGACGCAGCGCGATTATTTAAAGATTCGCCGCTATAAATTTCTGCTCGGCGCCAAATATGGCTTTGGAC
Source organism: bacterium (assembly GCA_024278645.1). Classification (GTDB taxonomy): domain Bacteria; phylum Zhuqueibacterota; class Zhuqueibacteria; order Residuimicrobiales; family Krinioviventaceae; genus JAJRST01. Next base: position 767 of record JAJRST010000004.1, read on the forward strand.
GGCATCAACGATCCTACACTTTCGAGCCGCTGGTCCCCGACGGCGATTACGTGCAGGAGCTGCAATCAGGAAATAACATCATCGGTCAAGCGGCCTGGTTTTTTGCCTCAAAGTACAGCATCGGCGTCAAGTATATTCGCCATGCCACCGGCGCCACATTGTACGGCTTGCAGCCGGACAGCCTCGGCGGCGGCTCGACAAATTTTGGTACGATCAACGACGATATCGTCATTCAGAATATCATGCTCGATTTCGGCTTTCATCAATCCATTACGCGAAAGATAATTTTTCACGCCAACGTCGCCGCCGGCGTTTTGATGTACAACAATGACCGCCGGCTCTCCGACGGCGCCGCCACAATCACCGCCACAACAGGAAACGTGTATACCAGCGCCGGTTTTGACTTTTTGCTGCATCGAAATGTGGGCATCGGATTTGACCTCGGCCTGCTCTTCGGCTCGGTAAAAAATCCCACGGTGACCGGCGAAGCGCAGATTTTCGAGGGTCAGCAAAGCATGAATCGATTTGATATCAACATCGGCGTGAATTTTCTTTTTTAGCCTGTATTCCTCGTAAAATTTTGCCGCCAAGGCTCCAGGCCTCAAAGAAACAATAAGGTGATGGATTTTGGAGCTTTGGATATAGGCTTATGTTACACATCCTTCAAGAGGCATGTCATGCTGTTGTTGTTTTAGTGTCTTTATGTTGATTTTTGACCAAATCTGGTAAAAGTTGAATTTTGGGATTTGGAATTTCCGGCTTGTCCGGGTTAGGTTAGCAAGGAGGTGTTTTTATGAAATCGAATCTGAATCGACGTTGCTTTTTAGGCCTGGGAACAGCGGCCCTCGGCGGACTTTTATCGCGCACGGCGCTCGCCAAACAGGTGGAACGCCGCGACGGCGTCAAGCTAAAAATATCGCTCAACGCCTATTCCTTTAACAAACCGCTGCGCGCCGGAGAAATGACCCTTTTTGACCTGGTCGACTATTGCGCCGATCTCGGCTTTGACGGCCTGGACGCCACCGGCTACTATTTCCCCGGCTACCCGGCGCCGCCGAGCGACGAGTTTGTTTATGCGCTCAAGAAAGAGGCCTTTGTCAACGGCCTGACCATCAACGGCACGGGCGTGCGCAATGATTTCGCCGTGGCCGACGAGGCGAGCCGGAAAAGGGACGTGCGGATGGTGAAGAACTGGATCGAGGCGGCGGAGAAACTGGGCGCCGGCGTCATTCGCATCTTTACCGGCAACAAGATGCCACAGGGATACACCTTTGACCAGGTGCTGGAGTGGATGATTCCGGACATCCGTGAATGCGTCGAGTACGGGGAAAAGCACGGCGTCATTGTCGGCCTGCAGAATCATAACGATTTTGCCAAAACCGCCGACGAGACCATAAAAATTGTTGAGGCGGTCGATAGCGAATGGTTCGGCGTCATTCTCGACGTCGGCAGTTTGCGAATGCACGATCCTTATAAAGAAATTAAAAAGCTGCTGCCGTACGCCGTCTCCTGGCAGTTGAAGGAAAACGTGTGGTACGGGAAAAGGCAGGTTCCGACGGACCTGGCTAAAATAAAAGCGATCATTGACAATGGCGGCTACCGGGGATTCTTGCCCATCGAGACGCTGGGAGAAGGGGACCCGAAGGTGAAAGTGAAGCGGCTTTTTAAAGATGTGAAGCGAGTATTCGTGTGATATCAAGTCGCCTGATTTACCGTAAATTAGGCGACTATACCAGCCTACTTTCCATAAATTAGGCGAGACCACCATTGTCCGCCGCCGTGCGCTTGCCACTCGCATTTAAATCACAATAAATTGAAAAAAAACAGCGCTGCGCTTCATCAAAGAAGCGCTGCGCATTTTACAAACTCTTTCCCGCCGTCTATTTTGCTTTACCAAGAGAGTATCGCAACCCCGGAATCCTGTTCCCCTCCGCATCCGTAATACGGAAACAAAATCCCCAGTTGCCGCCG
>JAJRST010000231.1 GCA_024278645.1 bacterium
CATTTTGAAAAACTGTCCTGCACTGCCTGCCATACCGGGCCCTGGCCGAAAAAGGAAGCGCAGCTCGTGCAAACCGCCCTGGCGCACGGCCTGGGAAACCACGGCACAATCAAGGCGGATTCGGTCATGCCGTATATCCAGTCGCCGGTGTTCGTCAAGGGTCACGACGGAAAAATTGAACCGCATCATTTGATGTACCCCTCGTTTTGGGGCATGAAGGAAGGCGATGTTGTTACGCCGCTGCCCCTGAAAAAGATAAAGCCCATCGTCGAGACGGTGATCCACGCGGACACGCTGACCGACAGCTTGAATATGCTGATCGTCCGCTCCGGGCAGTGGCCGAATTTCACCGACGACAAGCTCGTCGCCGCTCTCGGCGCCCTGGCCGATCTGGACAGCTCGGCTGCGCCGGTTTACGTCTCCGGCGGCTATGTCTACAGCATTCGGGACAGCCTGGTGCGCAAGGAGAAAAGCGCCGCCGCGGCGCCCTATTCCTGGGCGTTTGCGCATGACGTGCGCCCGGCGGCGCAGTCCCTGGGCGCGGGCAAGAAATGCGCCGACTGCCATTCGCTCGGCTCCGCGCTCGTCGCCGGCAAAATGACCGTCCCGACCATGCTGGCCTCGGCAAAAGGCGAGAGCCGCTCGCAGCTCTATTTTCAAAAAGAGAGCCGGGCTTTTGCATGGCTGTTCGCCTTTACCTTTTATTTCCGCCCCTTGTTAAAGATCGTCATTTTGATCAGTGTGCTGTTCATGGCCGGCGTGCTGCTGTTGTATGCCTTTCGTGGACTGGAAGCCCTGGTGAAATCAAACTAAATATTGAGGTTCAGATAAAATGGTCTTGAGAATATTATCCATCATCGCGCTGTTGCTCATCGCAGTCTGGCTGCCCGTCTTTTTTAAAAAGAATCCCGGCAGTTGGGACGCCTGCAAGGCGTGGTTTGCCGGGGAATGCAAGGCGGCGTTTGGCAAGGAGTGGCGGCGCCATTGGAAACGCACGGTCTATTTCATGCTGCTGCCGGTCGTCGCCGTGCAAGCGCTCACCGGTTTTATTCCTTTTATGATACTCGGCAAGCCGCTCGGCGGCTTTACGCTGATGCTGCACGTCGTACTGGCGCCCGTTTTTGCCGTGCTGGCGGCGGCTTTTGTTCTCGGTCGAGCCGATGCCCATACCTTTGACAAAAAAAGCGCCGAGTTTGTAAACGCCGCCATTGCCAAAAAAGAGAACGCTTCCGCCTTGGCCGACGAGTTTTATGCAAAGTTGTTTTTCTGGCTGCTCGTCATTTCCGCCGTCATTGTGGCGTCAATGGTTTTCAGTATGTATCCGATTTTTGGAACGATTGGCCAGGAAAATTTGTTGAATATTCACAGGGGCGGCTCTGTCGCCTTGTTTCTTTTTATTATTTTATTTACATTACGCATCGTTCGTCTACAAGCTGACAAGAACGATAATTGACGAAAAATTTAGAGGAGAAATAAACCATGAAAAAGTTTGTTGCTTTGTTGACGCTCTCCTTTATGGCGATGGGCCTTTTAGCCCTTCCCGTAATGGCTGAAGATGCAGCAAAAGCCGCCGATCAAAAGCTGGTTCCGATTCCACTGGAACTGCCCAAACCCATGTTCATCGGCACGCCGACGCCCATGAAAGTTCAAAAACTGGAAAAGCCCCTTGGCAAACCCCGTCCGCCGTTTCTGGCCCCCGAAGGCGTGACCAATGTCGCTTTCGAAAAACCGGTCACCGCGTCCGACGACCTGCCGGTGATCGGCGAGATTGAAATGATCACCGACGGCGCCAAGGAAGCCGCCGACGGCTCTTATGTCGAGCTTGGACCCTTTGAACAGTGGATTATGGTCGATCTTGAAAAAGAGTATGAAATCTACGCCATCGTCATGTGGCATTTCCACAAACAGCCGCGCGTTTATTTTGACAACGTCGTCCAGGTGGCCCAGGATCCGGATTTCACCAAAGGCGTCGTCACCGTCTTTAACAACGACATTGACAACTCGCTGGGGCTGGGCAAAGGAAAAGACTGGCACTATGTGGAAACCAACGAAGGCAAGTTGATTGACTGCAAGGGCGTCAAGGCCCGTTATGTTCGCGCCTACACAAACGGCAATACCAGCAACGACCTGAATCATTGGATTGAACTTGAAGTTTACGGCAAGTAAACAGTCGATAATTTTTTATATAGTCTTTCTTGTTACCCTTCTTACTGCCGCGGCGCTGCGCCTGCCAAACCTGGCGCAGCGCCCTATGCATACTGACGAGGCGGTCCATGCCGTTAAATTCGGCGACCTTCTCGAAAAGCACGCCTATAAATACGACCCCTTTGAATATCACGGCCCCACGCTGGTTTACTCGACACTGATTCCCGCCCGGCTCGGGAGCGAGAAAACGCTTGTCGAGGTTGATGAAAAGACCTTGCGCATCACCCCGGTTTTTTACGGCCTGGCGTTGATTGTCCTGCTGTTGTTGTTCGGAAACGTGCTCAGCGACGTCGTGCTTTTGTTTGCGGCCTTGTTTGTCGCTGTTTCTCCCGCTTTTGTGTTTTACAGCCGCTACTACATTATGGAGATTTTGCTGGTCTTTTTCACTTTTGCCGCCATGGCGGCGGGTTGTCGCTTTCTGAAGAACGGCAAACTCATCTGGGCGATGCTTGCCGGCGCTTCTCTTGGCCTGATGCACGCCACAAAGGAAACCTGCGTTTTAGCCTGGCTGGCCATGGCCGCGGCTGTGGCGATATTGTATGTTTTCGATAAAGGCGGCATCGCCGGTTCCATGAAAACAATCAAGCTCAAGCCTCTGCTCATCGGTCTGGCCACGGGCGCCGCCGTTTCCATGCTTTTTTTCTCTTCCTTTTTCAGCAATCCGCACGGCATCGTCGATTCCGTGGCCACCTACAAGACCTATTTGGATCGCGGCGTCGGCGGCTTTCAGGCGCACATCTATCCCTGGCATCAGTACTTTAAATGGCTGTTTGCGAACAAGACGAGCGGGCGGCCCCTGTGGTCGGAGGGGATTGTTTTACTGTTGGCTCTGGCCGGCTTTATTTTC
>JAJRST010000232.1 GCA_024278645.1 bacterium
GAGTCTTCGAGGCCTGATTTTATGAATAATGCAGGTTAGCATAAGTCTTGTCAATCTTTTTCTAAAGCCCAATGGTTTTATTCAAGGCGGCAACAATGCGGCAATAGCGCAGTGCATCGTCCATTTATTAATCGTCTTGCCGGAAGTAAAGTGCATCAACCTGTTGGTAAAACGAGGCAAAACAGGCGGCGATCAACCCGGCAAAGAGATCACCGGAAAGCTTGACGATCTCGTAATTTGGCAAATGCTCATCCCGGCCGCTCGCGGAATAGAGAAAAATAATTCCGACGGCCAAGCGCAGGGGCAGCAGCGTAATCAGTTGTTGCAACGGCGAGCGGGTCACCACCGACTCGGAAAGGCCGACCAAGGAAGCAAACTGCTTCAGATGAGCGAGCTCCAGGGCGAGGACAAGCCTTGCCGCCCGCGGCAGTTCATCCTCTGTTATCGCCCGGCGCATCTGTTTGCAAAATTCCGCGTTGCCCTCATTGCCGGCCAGGTCTTCGACAATGCGCCTCAGTTTGTTTTTGCCGGTGGCAAGAAATGCCGCATCAAAACGGGGCGACAACAGCTCGGCCAGCTCCAGCGCTCGCTTTTGCTGACGCTCGGCGACGGACGCCTTGAGCAGATCCCAGGTGGGCATATTGAGAGAAAACCAGCGATTCCGGGCATTGGCGTTTCCCTCTTTTACGCGCTCGACGGCGTCAAGATATATCTGTTCAAAGTCATGGAATTCCCGAACCGGCAGAACCTGTTGCGCGACAAAATCTATGGGGTCCTCGTCATCCCAATGAAAATCCAACCGAATGGCTTGATCGAGTTGCTCCGCCGCGGATTTTATATGCCCATGTTTGTAAAAAACGAGCGCCGCCAGAAAATGAAATTCGGCGTCGTTTTGTCGCTGCGCCAGGGCGGCCCGGCAAAGAGGCAACGCATCTTTTGTCTTGTCCAGAACCAGGGCCGCCTCGACGGCATCCCTGACATCCGCCTCGTCCGAATGATGCAGGAGATGCGTGTAATTGTGCAGCGCCTCGTCGAACTTTTCCAGGGCCAACTGGCAACGGGCCAGGGCGGCAAGGAGCCGCGGATCGTGCTCGCCCTCGTCAAGCAGGCGATGCATGGCCTCTTCCGCATCCCGGTAATTGTGGGAGCGCATCAACTGTTGGATGTCATCAATCATGATTGCAGTTTTTCAAAGATTTCTTCCGTCGTCGGAAAACGCCCCATCGCCTTTTTGGAAAAAATCAGCTCGTCGTCTTTCGTCACTTCAAAGACGCCGCCGCTGGCGCGTATCAACTCCGGTTCGATATTAAAATTTAATTTGATCTCTTCCGCCAACCTGGCGGCCATCGGGTAATAGTTTCACATACCGCAATATTCGATGGTCACTTTCATAGCATCGCCTCTTTATTTCAGATTCTCCGGATTCAAGGGTTTCAAGTCGTCGACGACAAAAAGGCCGTCCTTGCGCACCAGTTCGCCGTCAAAATAAATCTCGCCGCCGCCGTATTCCGGCGTCTGGATGCAGACCATATCCCAATGCACTTGCGAACGGTTGCCGTTGTCCGCATCGTCCTCGTAGGCGGCGCCGGGGGTAAAATGAAACGAGCCGCCGATCTTTTCATCAAAAAGAATGTCCAGCATGGGACTGGTGATATAGGGATTGACGCCCAGGGCAAACTCGCCGACGTAGCGCGCGCCCTCGTCCGTGTCCAGCACCTTGTTCAGTTCTTCGGTTTTATCGGATGTGGCTTTGATGATTTTGCCGTCCTTGAATTCAAGCCGGATGCCGTCGTGGATGACGCCGTGATAGATGGTTTTCGCCGTATAGGTCACCACGCCGTTGACGGAATCGCGCACCGGCGCTGTGTACACTTCGCCGTCCGGGATATTCCTTTCCCCGGCGCACTTGACAGCCGGTATGTTTTTGATGGAAAAAGTCAAATCCGTGCCCGGCCCCTTGATGTGCACCTTGTCCGTCGCCTGCATGCGCGCGACCAGCGCATCCATGGCCCGGGACATTTTGCCGTAATCGAGCGTGCACACGTTGAAATAAAAATCTTCAAAGGCCTCGGTGCTCATATTGGCCTGCTGCGCCATGGAGGGACTCGGCCAGCGCAGCACCACCCATTTGGTTTTGGGGACGCGCACATCAATGTGCACCGGCTTCCACCAGTGCGCCTGGTACAGCTTCATCCCCTCTTCGGGCACGTCGGACAATTCCGCGATATTAAAGCTGCCGCGCAGGCCCACATAGGCGTCCATTTACTTCATGCGCGCCGCCTCCAGCTCGCCGGTCAGCTTCATGGACTCCTCGGTCGCCGTGCTGTACAGCTCGCGCAGGATCACGTTTTGCTTAATCGTAACAAAGGGCTGGCCGCCAGCGGCCTTGACTTTGCGCATCAGCGCCGTCACCATTTCCGACGGGATATCGATGGCTTCTATGAGGATTTTTTCGCCATTTTGCAATTGCGTCGAGTGGCCGACGATAACATCCGCCAGTTTGTCAAGTCGTGGATCTTTCATAGTTGTTCCCTTTTGCTAAAGTGAATCCAATTTCGGAGCGCAATATAACAAATTGATACTGCTTTGTCAACAAAAGCTCGCAAAGGAAGGAGGTTTTCTCTTGCAATTCATTCCCATTTTACCTAAAATTGGACCTGCATAAACAGAGGAGAAAATGGCGACAAAAGAATGCCCATCCTGTGCGATGGAGATTGATAAAAAAGAGCAGGCGTGCCCGATATGCGGCTATGAATTCCCGCCGCAAAAGTCGTCATTAATCTGGGTCGCACTGCTCATGCTGATTTTATTCTCATATCCACTCATCCGCTTGGTGCTAAGCTTGTTTTAAGGGAGACGATGAAACTATTGCTTTTTGATATAGACGGCACGCTGATCTTATCCGGCGGCGCCGGCTTGCGCGCCATGAACAGGGCGTTCGAACAGTTGTACGGCATC
>JAJRST010000233.1 GCA_024278645.1 bacterium
TAGCTACTTTGGAGACTATAGATGAAAGCATTTCCACGTCTCTCGATTTCACGGCTTGCTCAACCATAGCGCCGACGCCCGGCAATAATTGCATCACATCATCGGCAAAGGTGATGGACAAAAATTCTTTATAGTATTGATCTCCCGTTAAAAAGTGCTGCAACAACAGGGACTTTAAAAAATGCCTTTCCTGATGGAGAGACGTTCTTTTTATATTTGAGACGACCATTTGCGCCGGTTCAACAAATTCCTTATTATTGACGACAAGCATCCCTCCGAGTCCCGTAGACAGGGGTTTGTCAAAATTAAAGCTGAAAAAGCTAATGTCGCCAAAAGTTCCAACATTACGTCCTTTCAGTTTTGAAGATGTCGTCTGCGCGCAATCTTCCAGTAATAGGCAATTGCTATCATCCGCCACTTTTCGAAGAGATTCCATTGGAGCAGGCAATCCATAAAGATGAACCGCAAGCATGGCCCTTGTTCGTTCCGTTATGGCTCGTCGATATTCCGCGACAGGCGATGTGAATTCTTTCAACGAACTATCGATCAAAACAGGAACTGCTTTAATACTTAAAATAGCATCAATGACAACCTGACAAATAAAGTTTGGGACGACAATTTCATCTCCCGGTTGCGTGCCGATAATTTGTAACGCTAATGTCAACGCGTCCCTGCCCTGGTGTGTCGCAAAACAGGCGTCGGCCCCGACAAGCTTTGCAAAAGAGTCTTCAAATTCCCGAATAACGCCGTCCTTGGGCGACGTTGTCAGGGCGGATAACAACTCGTCGTGATTTATATAAGGTCTTGCGCGAACAAGCATTTTGCGTTCCTATTCCAGAACAAAGGGAACATTTTCAAGTATGCCGGTTTCTTTAAAAATGCTCTCTATTCTTTTCAATTCTTCAGATGTGAAATAAAAATTCTTTCTTAAAGGGAATTGCGGAGGGATATCCGGATTGTTGTCTTTAAACCCTATCCCTTTTTTTTCCAGTTCCAATTTTAAAGCTTCAAGCGTCGCCAGAGGATTCTCGCACAAATCTTCATACTGGACAGTTATTAACCGTCCGGCATCCTGAATGTCTTCAAAGTTGACTTTATAGATATAGGCCACTTGATAGGCCAATTGCTCATAATATGGCAGCTTTGACAACTCTTCATATTCTTTTGGACGAATTGACCACCACGTTTCTTTTGATCCGTAAATATCCAACCTCACATTCAACAGCGACGAGGCGACGGCTCGTGGATCGCGCTTTACTAAAACATATACCGCTTTCGGAAATAATTGTTGTATAGATCGCAGCCGGACGCCGGCTTCCATGTTCTTGGAAAGAAAAGGCGCTTGAAAATGATGGGATAAAAATTTCAACGTATTTATTATTTCAAAATCTTCTTGCGGGGACAGATTGTGTTCAAAGACATAATCATGAATTCGACGAGGATAAAATCGTCTCCAAAAGTATCCTCCTTCGTGCGGTCCGTTTGGTTTTGCCGTCTGGCCGTGCTCGCTTTTAAAATCAGAATAATATTTTTCGGATGGATCGATATGTTTACGAGTAAACCATGCGATTGAATAATTGTGCGGTTTCATTTGATTCTGTAAATAGGCAAATTTATAACGATGCGTCAAAAGCTGATAGAGCAGCGTGGAGCCGCTTCTAGGCGGGCCGATTATAAAAATCGGCGGAAATATAAAGTCGCTTTGGGCAATATTTTCCAGAAATCGCAAGTTCTTTTTATGCTGCGCCCTGCTGAGCCGTTGCAAAATTCTCAACTTTATTTCGTCATAGTCATATTTCAAATCAAAATATTTTCTAATTCCTCGTTGCATTATTTCCGAATCCACCAATCATAAACCGCATCCACCGACGCCAGCCAGCCGCCATTTTCTTGCGTCCATTGCAGAATGCGCTCGTAGAGCTGCGAATAGCCGTGCACGTCGTAGGGATGCAAATCCGAATTGTGCCAGTTGATAGTCAACAGGCCGTTGTTTTGTTTCGTCTCCTGCAAATGCTGCTCGATGACCCGCCATGCCTTCGCCGCGGACAGGGATTGCTTACTCTCCAGGAACAGCACCGTGTCCATCAAGATAAGCGGAATTTCGACAATCGGCAATTCTTTTTTGCCGTCGTGCACATAAAAAGGCAGCGACGCGCCGCAGCGCCAACCGGTATGCGAAGCAAAGCCCAGCGTCGAATCGTAGCGCAGCCCAGCCTCGAGCCAGCGTTGCGGCGTCTCGTCCGTAAAACGGAGATAGTGCTGGCGGCCGCCGCGCACCTCGCCGGCGTATCGTTGCAGTTCGTCCCTTTCCCCGGCGAGCAGTCCGGCGCGGGCGGCCGAGTCTATCGTGCCGTGCAGGCCAAAGGAGCAACCGCGTTCCCTTGCCCTCGCCATGCCGCGACGCAATCGCGGCGACGACAGTTTATAGGCCGGGTCCAATTTGCAGCGATGCGCGGAGACCATGAAAAAGGTCGAGGCGGCATTGTATTTATTTTCCAGGCGGCTGATGAAATCAAAATTGCCGCGCCAGTTTTCCGGATAGGCGATGGAACGCAGCAGACCCGTCGCGCGGCGGCAAATATCGCCCCGGCCTTTTCCGCGCAGCGCCCGCCGCGCCTTGCGAAACGTCCAGGTGCGAATGCGGTCGACGTCATGCGACAGCGCCACGGCAAAGGATGTGTCCCGCGGCCACAGGGAGCGAACCTCTCCCGGGGCCAAGTCGGCGAGCAACCGACGCAACAGCGCGGCATAGCGGTCGACGATCGGGTATTCATAAGCCTCTTCGCCCAGGGGGCTGAAATTTCGTTGAAATCGTTGAAAGCGATCGCGCTGCGGCGTGCGACGCTCGTTTTCCAGCGAGAGAAAATAAAAGCAGGTCGCCGGAACATCGGCGGCAATGTGAACCCGGTTGGCCCGGCGGCTGATCATCGTCTTCCCGGAGGCGATGTCGCGATAGAGCGCAACGGGCAAGGGCTCGACATCGCAGGCAAAGAGATAGCGCAGCGACGGCGCCTCGTCATTCAGCGACTCGATTTCACGCACGTCCGCTGCCGTCAAACTTTTGCTCCTGTCATAGTCGTCCTGCGCCATGAGCAGCGTCGGCAGCGTTTCGGGGATCGACTCGGGGATGCGGCGCCCGTAAACGATGAGGGCGGTCAGCGCCCCGGCGTCGCGCGCATCGTTCACCTCAACGAGATCGACGCCGATCATCCGGCCCAGCGCGCGCAGGGTGTACGCCGCTGCGGAAAACTGTTTGTTTTCTATAAAAAACCCGATCATAGACGATTCATCTTTTTCAACGCTTTGTATTTAACCGTGTACA
>JAJRST010000234.1 GCA_024278645.1 bacterium
AAAAATGGCGTCGCTATCGACGAGCTGTATTTGGCGCGCATGTCCAAAGAGCTGCAAGCCGACCTCGACGCTCTGGAAAAAAAGATATACGAAATTGCCGGCAAAAAATTCAACATCAACTCGCCCAAACAGCTCGGCGTCATCCTTTTTGAGGAGCTTGGCTTACCGGTTGTGCGCAAGACAAAGACCGGAAACTCGACGGATGTCGCCGTGCTTGAAGAGTTGGCCGCTCAACATGAACTGCCGCAGAAGATTCTCGATTATCGGCAATTGGCCAAACTGAAATCAACTTATGTGGACGCCTTGCCGAGACTGATCAACCCACGCACCGGGCGCCTGCACACCTCTTACAACCAAACCGTCGCCGCCACCGGCCGCTTGTCATCAAGCGATCCCAATTTGCAGAACATCCCCATTCGCGCCGAGGTCGGGCGAAAAATTCGGGCGGCGTTCATTCCCACGGATGCGGAGCACCTCATTCTCGACGCCGACTATTCACAGATCGAATTGCGCATTATGGCGCACCTGTCCGGCGATGAGACGCTTTTACAAGCTTTTGCCAATGACGAAGACATTCATACACGCACAGCAGCGTTGGTGTTCAACATCGATCCCAACGATGTGACGCCTGAGCAGCGACGCAAGGCGAAAGAGGTGAACTTTGGCATCATGTACGGCATGGGTGCGTTTGGGCTGTCGCAGCGTTTGGGCATAACGCCCGAAGAGGCGACGCAGTTTATCGAGGCCTACTTTGCCAGCTATCCCGGTGTGCAAAAATTTATGGTGGATATTGTGAGACAGGCGCGCGAGCAGGGGTACATTACCACGCTGCTCAATCGCCGTCGATACATTCCGGAAATAAACGCCGACAACCGGCGCGTACGCGATTTTGCCGAGCGTACAGCCATCAACACGCCAATACAGGGCAGCGCCGCCGATATGATCAAGGTGGCCATGATTCACATCCACGATCGCATGCAAAAGGAGCGATTGCAATCGAAGATGATCATGCAAGTTCACGACGAGTTGGTTTTCGATGTTCTAAAAGCAGAACTCGAAGCCATGAAAACGCTCGTCCGTGAAGAAATGGAAGGGGCCATTCCGCTTGACGTCCCTATAAAGGTGGAAATGGGCGCCGGTGCAAATTGGTTGCAAGCACATTAAGGTGATTATGGGAGTTGAACACACAGCAAACCCACTAAAAGCGCAGGTCAAGGCGCTGAAATCGCGCGTCGCCGACCTCTCGAGCTTGATTCACGTGACAAACATCATCAGTTCGACGCTGGATTTGGAAGAACTGTTAGGCCTGGTCATGGAAAAAGCGCAGGAGGTCATGCGAGCCGCGGCCAGCTCCATATTCCTCGTAAACGAGGAGGCCAATGCGCTCGAATGCGAAGTTGCTCTTGGCAGTCACGGAGACAAGGTACGCAAGGTCATCCGTCTGGCAAAAGGGCAAGGCGTCGCCGGCTGGGTTTGGGAGCAGGGCAAACCTCTGATCGTCCCCGACGTCAGCAAGGATAAACGTTTTTATTCAAACGTCGATCAACAATCCGGTTTTCGCACAAAGTCCATTTTGGCAGTACCATTGGAGAACAAGGATCGTATCATCGGCGTCGCCGAGGTTATAAACCGCGCCGACGGCGGCGAATTTACAGAGTACGATCTTAACCTGTTCACAACATTTTGTCGACAGGTGGCGTTGGCCATAGAAAACGCGCGCGTGCATCAGATGGAGCTGGAACAGGAGCGCTTGCGACAGCAGCTCGAATCGGCCAAGGAAATTCAACAGAGCTTTATGCCGCAAAAATTGCCGCAAGGAGAAAACGGAATTTTCGACATTGCGGCGCGAAATTTGCCGGCCATTTCCGTCGGCGGCGATTTGTACGACGTCCTCATGATCGATGATCGGCATGTGGGCATTCTCATCGGCGACGTCTCGGGCAAGGGCATTCCCGCCGCCCTGTACATGGCGCGCCTGATGAGCGACTTTCGATTTTACGTACAAAAATACAGCCAGCCGAAAGTACTGTTGGAAAAGCTCAACGATCTGCTCGTCGACCGCAGCAGACACGGCATGTTCGTCACCTTGCAGTTTGCCATTGTCGACATCTGGACGGGCAAACTGGTTCACGGAGACGCCGGGCACATGCCGCTCATCCGTCTGAGGGACGGCGAAGCCATACCAATGCCCCTGGCTTCGGGGCCGCCCCTGGGCATCATGAAAAAAATGCCCTATGGCGACAATGAACTGCTACTCGCCCCGGGCGACATCCTGCTGTTTTACACGGACGGCGTTATCGAAGCGAAAAGCAAGGATAATAAAGAATTCTCCATGGACAGATTGCTGAAACTGTTGAATCGCCACTGGGCGTCCGCGATTCAGGTTGTTGAGGAATGCTTGCGACAGGTTTACTTGTTTACTAAATCAAGCCCGCAAAATGATGACATTACTCTTGTCGCCTTTCAATGGAACAAGGCGCAGTCGATGTCATAGGTGATGAGCGGTATAAGCGGTTTGTCAAAAAAATATGGCGCCGAGTATGACAAAAACGATAGAATTGCACCTGACCAGCGACCCCCCTCTTCTTAGTGTGATGCGCGCGGCAGTCAGCAAGGTCTGCGAAATCGCCGGATTTGACCAAATGGATACCAGCAAAATAATTCTGGCGTTGGACGAAGCGTGTTCGAATATCATCAAACATGCTTACAAAGGCAAAACAGGGCAAAGTATAATCATTACCTGCCGCATCAAGCCGAGCCGCCTGGAATTTATTCTGGAAGATGAAGGCGAACCGGCGGATGTCAAAAAGATTAAATCCCGGCCTTTACATGAAGTGCGACCGGGCGGGCTGGGCGTCTACCTGATCACCAGCGTCATGGATAAAGTAAAATATTCGGATGGGACGGAGGTGGGTAACCGATTGTTTATGTATAAACAAAGACCAAAGGATGCGAAAAAGTGAGTCTGAAGATAACCAGCAAAGTTGAGAATCAAACCGCTCTGTTGTCCATCGCCGGCGAAGTGGACATGTGCTCCTCGCCGGAAGCGCGCAAGGAAATTGCAGCTCTTGTTAAAAAAGAAATCCCCAGGATAGTGATAGATCTTTCCGGCGTCGGCTATATGGATAGCTCGGGCGTCGCAACGCTCATCGAAGGATTGCAGATGTGCAACAAATATGACGGCAAACTCGTCGTCGCCGGTCTGCGCGACAACGTGCGCGAAGTTTTCGAACTGACCAAACTGGACAAGATTTTTGAAATTTACGAGGATGCGGAAGCAGCATTGACTGAATGAGCAAGTTTCAGCAGACATTAGGAAAATCAGGGCAGACGCTCTCTCTGTTCTTTGTTCATATTTACAGAATGAGCGTACTCGTCATCCAGGCGCTCTATTGTATATTTGTAGCGCCCTTTCGGGGCAAAAAGCTGCGCTGGGGCGCCACGTTTGTGCAAATGGTTCGCATCGGCGTCGAGTCGGTGCCGATTGTCGCCGTCATCGCCTTCAGCGTCGGGCTGATCATCGCCATGCAGGCGGCGTACCAGCTCAAGCGCTTTGGCGCCATGATCTATGTGGCCGACCTGGTGAGCGTGACCATGTGCCGCGAACTGGGGCCGTTGATCACCGCCATCATCATCTCCGGGCGCAGCGGTTCGGCGATCGCCGCGGAGATCGGCACCATGAAAGTGTCCGAGGAAATTGACGCGTTAAAGACCATGGCGCTGAATCCCGTCGGTTTTTTGGTGGCGCCGCGCATGGTGGCCATGATGATCGTCGTCCCTTGCCTGACAGTACTCGCCGATTTTGTCGGCATTGGCGGCGGCTTTGTTCTGGCGATGACCAATCTGAAATTAAGCTTTGTCGCCTATTTCAATCAAACGGCGGAGGCTCTTTATGCCAAGGACTTTATTACCGGACTGATCAAGAGCTTCTTCTTTGCCATCATCATTGCGCAGGTGGGCGCCTACCAGGGCTTCAACGTCCAGGGCGGCGCCGAAGGAGTTGGGAAATCGACGACGACCGCCGTGGTGGTGTCGATCTTTTTAGTTATTATGGCCGATTTATTATTCACCATGTTATTCTTTTCGACTTTGTAAATGGATGAACCAATCATAAAAATTCGCAACTTGCACACCAGCTACGGCAAGCGCAAAATCCTCAAGGGCATAGACCTGGATGTTTATCCCTACGAGACCCTGGTGATCCTTGGGCGTTCCGGCTGCGGCAAAAGTACGTTGCTGCGTCATATCGTCGGCTTGAACCAACCCGATGAAGGAGAGATCATCGTCAAGGGCGTCAATATTGTCACCGCAAGCGAGGATGAAAAAAACGAGGTGCTGAAAAAAATCGGCATGTTGTTTCAAAGCGGCGCGCTGTTCAATTCGATGACCGTGGGCGAGAACGTGGCGCTGCCGCTGTTGGAGCACACGCCGCAGGACGAAAACATTATCAAAATAATGACGCGCATGAAGCTGGGCATGGTCGGCCTCTCCGGTTTTGAAGATTTTATGCCGTCGCAACTTTCCGGCGGCATGAAAAAGCGGGCGGCGTTGGCGCGCGCCATCTCTATGGACCCCGACATCCTCTTTTGCGACGAACCGTCGGCGGGTCTCGACCCCATCGTCGCCGTCGGCATCGACCAGCTTATACTGAACCTGCAATCCGCCATGCGAATGACCACTGTCGTCGTCACGCATGAAATGGCCTCGGTTTTCATCATCGCCGACAGGATTTGCCTCTTGCATGAAGGGGAGATAAAATTTCTGGGCACAAAAGAAGAGATGAAGCAAAGCAACGATCCCTATGTCGTTCAATTCCTCGAACGTCGAGCGGACGAAGAGCATCTAGATCCTGACAAGTATTTGCATGAACTGGTTGGTGAACCGTGATAATTAAAATAACGTAACTCAGGTTTGAAAAATGGATTACAAGTCAAGTGAAATCAAAGCCGGCGTTTTTATCTTTATCAGCGTCGTTATATTCTTTGCTTTTCTGGCGGTCATTATCGGCATGACTTCGTTCACGGAAAAAGAAGAATATAGAATTCGTTTCCGCTATGTCGGCGGCATTGAGAAAGGTTCTGCCGTTCGCTATGCCGGTTTGCAGGTGGGAAGCGTGGTTGATGTCCGTTTGAC
>JAJRST010000235.1 GCA_024278645.1 bacterium
ATAGTCCAGGCTCATGACAACGGCGCCAAGTTCATACATAAAGCCCACGCCGAAAGACAAGCCCGATTCGTCATCCGGCAAAAACAGGGTGTTGTAGCCGGCTCGCAGCGAAAACATTCTGTTAAAGACATATTCCGCGCCAACATTTATACTTTCCGCATTATTATTCGGATGCAAGGCGTCGACGGCCAGGATGAGGTTGCTGTTGGCGTAGCCTTTCAGGACATCCATGGCCACACCCACTCGAAACATCAGCGGCAAATCAAACTTGTCCGTCGACAACTGGGCGTTAATATTCGGATTGTTGCCGTGGACGAATTTGTTGATATCGTGCTGCACCAACAAGTCCTTGCCCGACATTTGCATTTTTGTGCCATAGTTTGCTATGCTCATGCCGATTTTGAGACCGTTAAATTGCGTCGTAAACAGAGTTCCGACGTCAAAAGCGACGCCGGAGGCATTGCTGTTCCAGATATGCTCGGCAATATATTTGGCGTTAAAGCCGATGGAAAAGCGGTCGGTCAGGTTCGCCGCATAGCTGACGCCGAGAGCGTAGCTTCCCGCGGAAAAATAGCCGTTTTCGACGCCGTCCGGTTGGTCGATGGTTGTGATCTGCATATCATCCATGGATAAAAAGACGGCGTTGACGCCGATAGTCCCATAAGGGCCAATGGGCGCCGTCAGTCCGGCGAAATTATAATTGATATCCAGCAGCCACTTGGAATGATTAAAAACGGCGCTTACGTTTTCCGATCGTGCTATGCCGGCCGGATTCCAAAACATTGAAATCGGACCGTCGGCAATGGCCACGTAAGCGCCCCCCATGCCAACAGGCCGGGCGCCGGCTTCAATACTCAGAAACCCCGCCACTGTAGTGCCGACTTTAGTCACTTCAGCGATCAGAGAAGCATGGAGCAATAATAAAATATTGATAACAAGTATTGACCTTTTCATCATTCAAACTCCTATAACTTTATTGACTAAAGATGGAGCAACGTTCTATTTGATAATTGCGAACTTGCCGGTTTTTTCTCCAATCCCTTCAGCCTCGATATGGTAGATATAAACGCCATAGCCAATTTCCAGTTGATCCTTGCTGAGCATATCCCAAACCTCGGTTCCATCGCTTGCATCGGCGTCGCGCTCTATGATAGCCACCAACTGGCCGACAATGTCAAAAATGCGAATCGTGCACCGCGCCGGCAAATGCGTGAAATGGAGTTCACGCGGTCCCCGGCCGCTGCTGTAGGGATTCGGCCGCTCCCAGGTATTCGTTACAACGTATGGATTCGGCACCACGCGGATTCTATCGAGGTCTTTGCTGGCGCGTGTTTTATCGATTTTTTCGCCTATCGTTGTAAACTCGTAAACATCATCGGATAAAAACGGCTTTAATGTGTAAAATTCCAAAACGTCGCCGGCTTGCGGATTCAACGTATCCGCCGGATTGGAACTCTCGGCGAGATTCAATTGCCACGTCGTCACCAGGGAATCCTCTTCATTTTTCTCCAAAAAGTAGACGATGTCTTTCCACTTTCTTCCCGACTGCGCAAAGGTCAACATGCCTTTGGAGGAATCGTGGTCAAAGTCCTTTTCTTCAAAGGCGAATTTAATTTTTTCGCCGTCGGTAAGATTTGTGATTGTAAAATTCACGGGCATGGACGGGAATGTTTTTCGGCCCGGTTTAAAAGTCAACGATGTATCGATGCCGATTTCTCCGAACTCCAGCCGATAATCCGCCGGGCGTATTGTGCCGTTGCCCCGGTAAAAGAAGGGTTTAAAGACCGGCGCATAAATTCCCTGACGATTGAACTTTGTTTTAGACGTATCGACTTGCAAGGCGCCATGGTTTTGCAAAAGCAGCCTGAACCCCTCCGTGACGGGAAATTCATCGCCGGTGTAAACCTTGCTGAAATTCTCGAGCAACGTGTATCCCTCGGTCTTGTTTCGAAGGGTAATGCTTGTTGTGGTCAGCTTGGAGCTTGCGCCATAGCCCAACACCGTATCGGCAAAGGTGACGGTATAGGTCGTATTATCCTTGATCGCCGGAGAATCGACAATCTCGAGACTCAGGCTTGAATTCGAGACGCCTTGCACATGTTCGATCGGCACATCGCTTGGCGCGGCGACATATCCTGCCGAGGGAGCGTTTGGCGTGACAATAGCAATATTCGAGCTCTTGATTTGCACCTCTCCGCTCACAGGGTTGAGTAAAAGCTTAAAGTTGCATTCCGTGGGCGGCACCAGGATGGAATCGGCGCCGCGATCGTAAGAAGTAATCAGGTAGAAATATCTCTGCCCGTTGACAACGTTCGAATCCACCCAGCTATGCTCCAGGCCGGTGTCATCTCCGAGGTAAAACTGCACGCCCTCCACGACGCCGGCGGAAAGCCCCTTGATGCCGTTATCCATATCCATTTGTACAATCGGGACCATGAACTTGTCGTCGCCGTAGGCGTTTGTGACGCGTTTCATATCTTTAAAATCGATATCCGTGGCGCGGTAAATGCGGTATCCCTCGAAATCCATGCCGTTAATGGGATCGATCGAAAACTCGGCGCGATCGTCCCAATACAAGGTTACAATGCCGTCGCCGGGAACCGCCGACAGCTTTGGTCGGTCCGGCGCCCGAAAGAACTGGTAATTGTTCTCGTACGCTTTTTCCGAATTGCGTTTTGTCCGCAACAGTCCCTCAAACTCATTATTCAGCATGAAAGCGCCGGATAATCGTTCAATGTGCCTTGAAGGCATTGGGAAATACCCCGACCCCATGAAGGCATTATCGATGCGTTCGCCAATTTCAACCATATTGCCGGGGATGGTGGCGTTCCATAAGATCTCATCGTTCTTGAGCGGATACTCCTGCCAATCGCCCTGGTTGGCGCCAAAGGCGGTCATGCCCAGCATGTCGCTTTCGGTTATATCCGTTGCATCGATATGGGGCTCGCCGGGGCCGTCGAAGACAAAGCCGTTCTGATACTTGCTCGTCGGCATGCCGTCTCCCTCGCCAAAATCGCCGGTGTCGGGCTTGCCGTCAACGCCGACGTCATCTCGCAGCGTCCAGTCATTGTCGTTGTCGATGCCGTCCTTGCGGCTCTCGTCCAGCATCGGGTTGTTCAGGCCGGCGCCGGTAAAATAGTCGACCCCGGTATAGCCGACATAAAGATACCTGATTTCCTTGGTCAACGGGTCCTGCCCCACTTCGGCGCCGTTATTTTCATCGATAAGCCCATTCAGGTTGTCGTCAAAATTATTGAACCAAACTTCCTCCCGTTCCTTGCCCGGCCAAAACTTTTGCGGACGTCCAATAAAATCGATGACCAAAGTGTCGCCGACAAAGAGCTCCGGCCTTTCCTGCTGCAGGGCGGCCAACGTCGTTTGCGTGCGTTCATACGTTTGATAATCAACGATAATGATCGGCGTATTAAATTCCAGGGTTCCAAGTGAAAAGTCATCCTCGGAGATCAGTTTTCCGCCGTATATAAAGCCGTCATTGTCATTATCGATGCCGTCGAATTCATTGCCGGGCGTTTCGAACAAAGCATAAGCAATAATGCCGACGGGGGTGAAATTATTGAACCCTATGTTGTCGATATCAAAACTATAGTACCAATCCTCTTCCCTGTCGAACATGAGCGAATCGGGGCTCGGATCCCATTCCCCAACCAGATCGCCGTTGTCAAAATCGGGATGCATGCCAAAGTTGATTTTATCCAGCGTCCCCGTGCCGACATTTTCGACGTCATAGACGACGAACATGACGTCTTCCACCAACGGGTTCGACCATTGCAGGCCGCGATAGTACATTAGCAGCCCAAGGCCGCGACGTTGCTGATCGAATTCGTCCTGATAAAATTCAAATTCGTCATTCTGGTAATCGTCAGTCACCCAATAGCTCTCCTGGTCCGCCCTGATTTGACCTTTGCCGAAATACCCGTTCCATTCGCCCTGCCAGCCGGGGTCGATCGGGTCGTTCATTTTGTCGGGCCAGAATTGCGGCCAGGAACGGGGAGCGTCGCTCATGGCCGGGAAAGCGGAGTCCGGGGGCAAGAGCATCATGTCCGCGTTGATAAAGCCGGGGAGCGGCGTCATGGTTCGCCAGCGCCCGTCCGGCGCCAGATCGCCGACGCTGGCCTGGAGAAAATAATCCCAGGTCGTACCGGTTCCGTGACACTCGGAAACGATATGCTGGATTTTATTGAACTTGTCCCTGACTTCTCCCATGGGCAACATGACAATTTTAGAGCTGTATATATGAGCCGAGTTCACCGGCCATTCGACGCCGAATTCCGTTCCTCCCGCTCGTTCCGCGGCCGAACGCCTGCCAATATTGCCGTCGTTGCCAAACGTGGTTCTTATCTGGTTGCCGTCATGGATGCCACGTCTGTTGTTGATCATATCGCCGTGCAACTGGTCGATACTTTTCTGCGAGAACGCAGCGAGCGGGATGAAACAAATCGCTGCCTGCAAAAGGTAAAATGTAATTTTCATATTCTCTTCCTTGCTCACATTAGAATTCAATAATATAACCTAATTGAATTTGTCGCGGCGCCTGATACCATTGCGGATTTGTGTACCAGTGTTCAATGGATCCAACACGATCCGGATCATAGGGCGACCAACGATGCGTTCCATAAGTGGTAAAGTCGGCGGTCCCGGTGTCCGGGTAAACTTGCAATTCGCCTTTTTGGTCGAATAAATTGTAGACGCGGATGAACAGACGATGGTTTAAACCGATCGTCTTGAACAACAGCTTGTCAATTCGCAAGTCAACGGCGCTGGTCGACGGTCTCCTGGCGATATTCTCGCGCCAGCCTCTGTAATTGGCCGTCGGGCTGGCGGCGATCAACTCCGGCGTATAGGGGAATCCCGTGTTAAACTTGCCGATGACAGAAACGGTCCAACCGGAGTAACGGTAGGAAACCGTAGCATTCACGATATGTCGTCGATCATAATCCATATAAATTAATTTTTTCGCCGGTTCCTGATTGCTTTGAGCGGCTGAATAGGCGTCGCCCGGCGACGTATAGGTTCCCTCGGCAACCTGGAAGGTATAATCCAGGGTGGCGGAAAAATTATTGGCAGGCCGGCGGTCGAGGGCGATGGTTATGCCGCGGACGTTGGCATAATCTTTATTTTCATATTTATAATATTTTGTGTTCAAATATTGCGTTTCATAGGCGTGAGAGATGCCCACCCAGTCGCGGATATCTTTGTAAAACACGGTGACATCGATGCCCACATGTTGACCGATTTGTTGCTGAAGACCGATCTCGTACTGCACGGTTTTCTCGGCCTCCAAATCGGCATTGCCAAAGATCATGGCGGCGGAGCCTACGGAAAGCTTGAAATCCGGCCTGGTATAAAGATAGCTCTCGGCCGGCATTTGAAAAAAGTGGCCGTAGGAAAAATGGATGACGCCCTTGTCGGTGATCGGGTAGGCGATGCCGATCCTGGGGCTGAATTGGGTTTTCGGCTTTACTTTTCTGTGCATCAGAGATCTTCGTTGATCCGGGGTATAGGAATTCGTCCTGGCGTACTCGTCTTTTTCCTCTTGCGTCGGCAGGCTGTTGTAATAGTTTTCATCCCAGTCAGGCCCCTTGAATTTCGGCGCAAAAGGTCTGTAAATATCCGGGTCCGTCGGATCGGCCGGCACGACATAATTGGGATCAAAATAATCAAATCTCAAGCCGATATTCATGATCAGGTCTTTGTATTCCATTTTATCCTGCACATACGCGGAGAATTCTCTTGGCGTGCGCGTATATTGGTTGTGCCAAATAGTTGAAATCGGTTCTATTTTAGGCACAAATGGAACGATCTCGTTGCCGTTGGCATCGATGGCCGGGCGCAGGGTAAAATTTTCCCGCTCGATTTCGTGAAATGTGGCCTCGGCGCCGGCTTTGATTTGATGCGTGTTCGACATCTGGCTGGTAATATCGAACTTGCCGTACCAAAACTTGTCCGTATTATAATTATGATTTAAATTGGTCTGCATGTTTTCAAATGAATTTCTCGCCCTGCTGACGCTGTTCGAATCCGGATGCAGGTAACCGACGGAGCGATTTGGATCAATCACAAAATTAAAAGTATATTCCTTCTCTTTTGCTTCATCAATAATCGCCTGTTTTTCCGCATCGGATGAATAATATCGATCCTCCGCGCGGACGCCGCCATCCTCCGGGATGTACACGCGGATAAAATAGTTCGGGGTTTTATATGGATCCTTGTACAAGTACTGCCTGGAATCCGCTGTATATCGACTTAGCTTGAGTTCATAAAAAGTTGTGGGGGACAGCGTGTGATTTAAACTGAGCATGTGCGTTACGCCGGAATTAAACCGCTGCCGTCCCGCATCCGGCACATATCGCAAGTTTTTGCCTACGTTTCGTTCTCTTTCAGAGGCGTTTATAAAAACGTTGTAATTAATTTTTATGTCGCTTTTGGGGCGATAGGTCAATTTGGCCTGCAGGGTTTGCGATTGCAGGGGTTGCAACGGAACCAGCGAACTATCTCCGGGCAGACCATGGGGAGTGAACCACCGGCGTCCATACATGTAACCGGTTGTCGAGTAATAGCGGCCATTGACGAAAAAACTGACCTTGTTTTTTGTCCAGGGAACAGGGCCGGAAAGCGTGGCGCGATAATCCTGTTGCGGATTTAGCCGCTTCAACGGATTGGAAGAAAAGTCCACCATGCGCTTTTCGCCGTTTTGTGGATTTTTAACAGTGCTAAAATTATCCATGACATTGTAGATGGGACTGTTGCTGACGTAATCGCCCAGCGACGCCTGAATCTGGCCGGAGTATCTTTCGCCGCCCTCCTTTGTCACAATATTGAGTATGGCGGACATGGCGTTGCCATATTCGGCGTTAAAAGTGCCGCTTATCAACTGCATCTCCTGAACGGCGTCGCTTTCAACCTCGACGCCCCGGTCGCCGCCGAGCGTGGTCACCGAGATGCCGTCGATCATGTAGCTTATCTCGCCCGACCGACCGCCGCGAACATGAAAACCGTCGCCAGATTCGACGACGCCGGCCTGCAGATTCAGCACCTGGTCGATGGATTGAATCGGCAGGTCCTTGAATTCATCCGCGCCGACAGTCGACAACGATGAGGTCATATCCATTTGGACGATGCTTTTTTCAGCCACAACGGTGACTTCGTCCATGCCGATGACCGTGGTGGACAATGAAAAATTAATCGTCGTCGTCAGATCGATTTTCACAAGCACATTGCTGGTTACGTTCGGCGTGTAGCCAATCATCTGCGCCTTTAAGGAATATATTCCCGGCGGTACATTGAGAATAATATATCGACCCTGCAGGTCCGTCGCCGCACCAATCGTCGTTCCTTAGACGACTATATTGACGCCCGGCAAGGGTTCGTTTGTCTCTCCATCGGTGACGATGCCGGTAATTTTTCCGGTCGTACCCGCCATCAATGAACAGGCAATAAAAAGCACAAAGCTGATGCCATAGATCAAGACAGCTTTTGGTTTCATGTGCATTCTTTACCTCAGGTTATTTGAGTACACTAGTTTCTTATTCGGCCATAATCAAGCTTGTCATCCACACATAATTGCGGAAATCCCGGAACGACCAGGGGATAGGGGACAAATTGTTTGATCGAGAACATATCCACCCGGGTCAGCTCTATTTTTTGCAACTCTTGGTAATTGATCTCAATAATATCCCCCAGTTCATTTTGCAGGCTGTCCACATATTCATCGATATATGTATAAGCGCCTCGCATCCGTGATTCGTCAAAACCATCGCTTTGCACTAAAGTTTTTAAATATTTTTCCCGATGAAATTTTGCCAAATAGGAATCCCGCCACATTTCGACGTTTCTTTTCACCGGTTCGGAAGCGTCGATGGATTGTTTGTAGGCCTCCTTGGTAATATAATAATCGCGAACGAGGTCGGCGATGGCCAGCTTGAACTGCTCCAGGTATTCATCGGGAACAATTTCCGGCTTGCGAAAAACCAGCGGATGCGACAGCAGCAATTCCCTGAACTCCCGCACCGTCCACACTTTGTCGTCAATTTCGAAAAATGGCGCTTGCAAGAGCACATCATTGTCGGAAAGGGTGTTCAAATCCAGGTAGGTTCGTTTTTCCTCAAGCTCTTTTAGATCGAGATTATTCTCGCCGGCGTTCGGCGCATTACTCTCGGCGTAACGTTGCGCCAGGGTGATGGTCGTTTGCGGAACAAAGCGAATGTCCTTGCCGCGCAATAGTTCCGCCGTAAATTGGTTCCAAAGCTCGTTTGATTTTCTTTCAGTCAGCCTTTCTTTCACGAACCTTTTCCTGTCGAGCATCTCCGTTTCTGACAGGGCGGGAGAATAAGAAGCCTTGTTAATCTTTAAAATCAGGTGCTCGTTTTCTTGCAGCTTCAGAGGGCCGACAATAGTTCCGGGGGCATTTTTTTTCGAATAAAGCGCCTGGTGAATCGCCGGGTGCTCAGGATCCTTGAATTGAATTGTTTTCTTCGGCGCAGGCCTGCCCGGATGAATCGCATCAAAAACTCTTGCCGCGGAATCGGGCGAACTCGACAGCCTTTCCTGCAATTCCCTGGCAATTTCGTCTTTCTTTATCGTATAAAATTCAACATCGTAAACCAAACCCGCCAATTGCAGCGCTTGCGCAACTTCCGCGGAGTCCAGCCTCACCGGCTCGACGGCGATTTTTTTATACAGCTCCTCCCGCATGGCCTGTTCTTTTCTTCCCTTTATGTAGGCCCGGAACTTTGGCCTGGTCAGCAATTCGCTTTCCTCCCCCTCCTGCAGGGCA
>JAJRST010000236.1 GCA_024278645.1 bacterium
ATACCGGCAGGATCGCACTCGGCATTATGGGACGGCCTGGACGCCGCCGGCCGCCAGGTCGCCGCCGGCGTCTATTTCTACGAATTGCAGGCCGGTGATTTTGACGAGATGAGAAAGATGACGTTGCTGCGCTAGTTGGCGACGGTTCTGACGCCGAGCCGCCGCGTCTTAAAAAAAGTCAGGAATGTGATTGCGGCAATCGTTCTGTCGTCAAATCGTTTTGCCCGGAATTGTTTTGCCTTTTTCTCTGGCGGGCGGAGCCGGGTTTCCTAAAGGTCGCCCTCGTTCTGCCGCGGCGTCTTTTTCAACGGCTGTGAAATCTGCCGTTCCTGAAACGTCACCAGCGTGTCCGGCGGCACCGAGGAGGTGATCCAGGTGTTGGCGCCGATGATGCTGCCGCGGCCGATGACCGTGTCGCCGCCGAGAATGGTGGCGCTGGCATAGATGGTGACGTTGTCTTGTATTGTGGGGTGGCGCTTGCCGCCTTTGATGACGCTGCCGTTGGCCGCCTTGGGAAAGCTGAGGGCGCCGAGCGTCACGCCCTGGTACAGCTTTACATCCCTGCCGATTTCGGTGGTCTCGCCGATAACCACGCCGGTGCCGTGATCGATGAAAAAACGTTCGCCGATTACGGCGCCCGGATGAATGTCAATGCCGGTGCGGCGGTGCGACCACTCGGACATGATTCTCGGTATGAGCGGGATGTTCATCTTGTAGATTTCATGGGCAATGCGATGCGTCGAAATGGCATAGACATAAGGATAGCACGATATCACTTCTTCCTTGGATCTGCTCGCCGGATCGCCGTCGTATCCCGCCTGGATATCCGTTTTAAGCAGTGTGCGAATATTGGGAATGCACTGTATGAGTTGCAGCGCTTTTTCTTCGCACGTCGTTTTGGTGATTTCTCCTTCATATATGCCGATGGATTGCGCGTAATGGCAGGCCCTTTTGAATTCATCCAGCAGGCGAAGAAAAAGGCTGTCAATGGCGCTTTGCACAAAAAACAGGATGTTGGAACGCGCCGGTACGCGTTTGCCAAAATAGCCCGGGAATAATATCTGTAAAATATCCTCTAAAATATCGACGACGGGTTCCGTGGACGGCAAATTTACGCCGTCGATTCTATTAATGCCGCCGTGCTTTTCATACGTTTCATCGATGTCGGCGGCTATTTTTGTCAGCTTTCGTGCTATATGTGGCATGTTGTTTCCTCGTTTGTTTCGTTATAACTCTTGCGCGGCGGCGGCATCCAGGAGCCACAATAACTTGCCTTGTTGCGGATTGACAAAGGCCGCCGGATATTTCCTGCCGCCCTCATGAAGGATGTCTTTGACGATGGCCGCCTTGTCCGAGCCGCTGACGAGAAAGATCACCTGTTTTGCTTTATTGAGAAGGGGATAGGTGAATGTTATGCGCCAGGCTTCCGGTTTATCGACCCAGTTGGCCGCCACAAGTCTTCTCGTCTCCCGCAGCGCTTTTGTGCCGGGAAACAGGGACGCCGTGTGCCCGTCGTCTCCCATGCCGAGAAAAATGAGGTCGAAAGAGGGCGTGTGCGCCGGCGCGTTGAAATAGCGGCGAATGGTTTGCTCGTATTGCATGGCCGATCGATGCGGGTCGTCGTCGGCTGTGGGCGCCGGGAAATACTGGCCTTTATCGATGTCCAGCGGCGCCAATAAATGGGTATAGGCCATGCCGCCGTTGCTGTCCGGGTGATCGAACGGCACATAGCGTTCATCGCTCCAGAAAAAGTCGATATAGCTCCAGTGAATCTCGTCGCCATAAAGTTCGACCAGTTTTTTATACAGAATTTTTGGCGTGGAACCTCCTGAAAGCGCCACATTAAATCGCCCTTTTTTCTTGATATGATTTTCGGACAATTCGGCGAAAAGGTCGGCGGCGTAGGTTCCCAGAGCTTCTTTATCGTGCAGTATTTTTGTTTTAATTATCATGTAAATACTCTGAAATTGCATGAAAGGCTTGCAGGTAAATTTCATCCCGTTGCAAAAAGTCGAGTTCATCGCACAGCAATTGCGTGTAATCCGGTCTCGTGTGGGGAATAACATTGGCGGGATAAAGCCGTCCGCCGATCTGGATGCTGGTTTTAATAAATCCCCCCGCTTGCGCTTTTGCCGTAAAGATGATCGACTTTTGTTCTTCCTTGGCAATCATTTTTATCTTGTAAAGTCCCGACAGGCCCAGAATATGCTGCTTGACGATTTTAATCGACGCCTGATCGTTTTTGCTTTTATTAAAGATGATGGATTCATCGTCGATGCGGCTGCTGCGCGGCATGTTTCTGAGCGCCGCGGACAGCCAGCCGGCCATGAGAAAGGCCTGGTTTGAAATATTTTCTCCGCTGTAGGTGATTTCAATCTCCTGCAACAGGCCGAGATAATCTCGGTTTTGTTCGGCGTCAAAAAATTGCGCCACCGCCTCGCGCCAGTCCGTGATCCCGGCCCAACTCAGGTCGCTGATTTTGCATTCTTGCTGCAATGCCAGTATGCTGTCCACGATGCTCCTGAATTCATCCAGGGATTCATATTCGTCCGGCGTGTTGACAATGAGGCGGTCGGTATAGTAAAATAGCGTCTTAAAGTTTGGATTGACAAGGCCGTCCGTGTCTGTGCACCAGAAATAGACGGGCAAATCCGGCAGCAGCAGCGGCAGAACGGCCCCCGCCAGATGCACGGCGCCGCTTTCGCTAGTTTTCAAAATGATCAACTCGGCCACAATCTGAATGCGCCCCTCG
>JAJRST010000237.1 GCA_024278645.1 bacterium
TCCTCGACGATGACGCCGGAAATGTACTATTTTTACCCGCTTGCTTCGATATTGAGCTTTGAAAAGTAATTTTATTGTTATATTTTTAATTACAGGACAGATGGGTCAATCTCCTCGATCAAAAAGGATCTCGCCGTATGCATAAACTCAGCGTTGTCTTTCTGTATATCGCAATTTTATCAGCCGCGCCGGCGCATACCGCCATTGACAATAAGGACCTTGTCCCCGCTTTTGAGTCGAACGTGGACCTGGTCCGGGGATTTCAAAATCCCCCCATGTACGCCAGACCGCGCGTTTTCTGGTGGTGGCTGAACTCCATGGCCACCAAGGAAAGCATCACCCGCGACCTGGAGGCGTTAAAAGCCAAAGGCTTTGGCGGGGCCCTGCTTTTTGACGCCGGGTCGTCGGCCTACATCATCGCCGCGCGGACGCCGCCCGGGCCGCAATTCGCCGGCGAGGCGTGGAAAGAGCTTTTTCTTCATGCCCTGAAAGAGGCGGATCGCCTGGGCCTTGAAATCAGCCTGAACATCCAGAGCGGCTGGAACCCGGGCGGGCCGTCCGTGACCCCGGAAGACGGCATGAAAAAGATCGTGTCCACCGAGGTCGTCGTTACCGGTCCCACCCGTTTTGACAAAGAGCTGACAAAAGGCAGGGGCTATTTCTATCGTGATATCGCTGTTCAGGCCTATCGAATCGAACCGTCCGCCAAAACCGCGCCGATCAAAAACTGGCGCTACAAGTCCGTTAACCGGTCGCTGCCGGGCAGCGGCAATTACCCGTTCGAGTGGCTGCGGGTGCAGTTCCCGGCCGTCGCCGATGAACAGGATGTGCACAGCGCCTCGATCGTCGATATATCGCCCAAAATGGATGAATATGGACGGCTGAAATGGGATGTGCCGCCGGGAACGTGGCGTATCATTCGCTACGGCTCGGTTCTCACCGGGGCGCAGGTCAGCACCTCAAGCCACGGCTGGCAGGGACTGTCCTTCGACCATCTCAGCGCAAAAGCGCTGGATCGCTACCTGGCGGCCGTGGTCGATCCGATTCTGGAGAGCGCCGGAAAGTATGTCGGTCGGAGTCTGAAATATTTGCACACGGATAGCTGGGAGATGGGGCCGGTCAACTGGACCGAGGATTTCCCGGTCGAGTTCGAAAAGCGTCGCGGCTATGACATGATGCCATACCTGCCGGTGCTGGCGGGCAAGAACGTCGACAGCCGGGACGCGTCCAATCGCTTCCTGTACGATTTTCGTAAAACCATCGGCGACCTGATCGCCGATCGCATGTATTCCAGGTTTGCCGAATACGCTCACGAGCGCGGCCTGATGGTGCACCCGGAATCCGGCGGCCCGCATTCGGCGCCCATCGATGCGTTGAAATGCCTGGGGCGCAACGATGTGCCCATGGGCGAGTTCTGGGCCAGGGCCGAAACGCATCGGGCCAGCGACGACGCCAGGCTGTTTATCAAGCAAAGCTCATCCGCCGCTCACATTTACGGCAAGCGGTTCATTGCCGGCGAAGGTCCGACCTCCATCGGGCCGCATTGGGAGCGCTCGCCAAAGGACCTGAAAAGCGTTTTTGATCGTAATTTCTGCGAAGGCATCAATCGTTTTTTCTGGCATGAATTCGCCGGTTCGCCCGAGGAATATGGCCTGCCGGGCCTCGAGTATTTCGCCGGCACCCATCTCAACCCCAACACCACCTGGTGGCGGCAAAGCCATGCCTGGACGCAGTACCTCTCACGTACATCATTCCTGTTGAGCCAGGGACTGTTTCAGGCCGATGTGGTAATGTACTATGGCGACGACGTGCCCAATTTTGTCCTGCGCAAGCGCGTGATCGAGGGGCTCGGTCCAGGCTATGACTATGACGAGTGCAACGCCGAAGTGCTGCTCACTCGCATGTCCGTCAAAGACGGCAAAATCATACTGCCGGACGGCATGAGCTACCACCTGCTGCGGTTGCCCGATCGTGAGGCGATCACCCTGAACGTGCTGCAAAAGATCGAAGCCCTGGTCTGGGAGGGCGCTGCCATCGTCGGGCCAAAGCCAACCAGAGCCACCGGGCTGGAAGGTTACCCGGATGCCAATGTGCAGGTTAGAGAGATCGCCGACCGGCTGTGGGGCGATTGCGACGGCGAGACGGTGACGGAAAATCGTTACGGCAAGGGCCGTGTTTTCTGGGGGACGTCGATGCGCCAGGTGCTGCTTGCCGACGGCGTGTCGCCGGATTTCGAATTCACCAGCGCCCTGGATTCGACGATGCTGGACTTTACGCACAGAAAAACAAAAGATGCCGACATCTATTTCGTCGTCAACCGGTTGGCGCGAAACGGCATTTACGACACGAAATATCGTTATCTGCCCACCCTGCCGGATCGCTACGAAGAGGTGGAATGCGTTTTTCGCGTGAGCGGCAAACAGCCGGAAATCTGGGACCCGATGAGCGGCCGCATCATCGAGCAGCCGGTTTACCGTTTGGAAAAGGGACGCACCATAGTGTCGCTGCGATTGGGACCGGAGGCCTCGGCGTTCGTCATTTTTCGAAAGGAAATTCAAGCCAAGCCGATTGTGGCGGTTCGACGTCAGGATGTGGATATTTTCCCGGTCACGCCGCAAAGCGTGGACGAGTGGCCGAGTGCGAATGTTTTTCGCCGGAAAGGTCGGCTTTTTCTGTTGGCCTTTAAAGCGGGCGACTATACCTTGCAGCGCGCGGACGGGAAAATCGCCTCGGTCACTGTGGATGCCATTCCATCCGTTCAGGAGATAACCGGGCCGTGGGAGCTTTCCTTCCCGGATGGCTGGGGTGCGCCGCAACGTGTGGTTTTTAATACGCTCATCTCCTGGACGGATTCCGACAATAGCGGCATTAAATACTTTTCCGGAACGGCGACTTATCGCAAGCGCTTTCACCTGAAAAACGAAGCGACAGAGGGCGTGCAGCTTTATCTTGACCTCGGCAATGTACAGGAACTGGCCGAGGTCAAAGTGAACGGCAAGCCCCTGGGCGTTTTGTGGATGCCGCCGTTTCGCGCGGATATCACCGATGCCGTTCATGCGGGCGAAAACGAGCTTGAGATTCGGGTCACTAATCTGTGGCCCAACCGCTTGATCGGCGATCAACTCCTGTCGCCGCAAAAGCGCTATACAAAAACAAATATCCGAAAATTCCACAAGGATTTTCCGTTGCGCATTTCCGGCCTGCTGGGACCGGTGCGGATTGTCTTTGCTGAAAGAGCGACGGTAAAGTTTTAAAAAGAAATCAACATTGGAAAATCCTTTCACGAATGGACCCAAGCCCGGAAAGGGGAGATTGATGCGGAATCTTGAAAGCATGTTCAAAAAGAGGCTGTTTCTTTTTGTTGTTTTGACTGTGATGATAACCTCTTGCACCAAAACGGAAAAACCCATGCTGCCCGGCAAGGCCGGGGA
Organism: bacterium; assembly: GCA_024278645.1. Classification (GTDB taxonomy): domain Bacteria; phylum Zhuqueibacterota; class Zhuqueibacteria; order Residuimicrobiales; family Krinioviventaceae; genus JAJRST01. The sequence continues at coordinate 3,432 of JAJRST010000237.1, forward strand.
CGGCTCTATTCTTTTGCCAAACCGCTACACGCTGACGCCGGCGGGAGAGCAGATTCCGGTCGGCGATTTGCCTCTCGGCATGGCGCTAAGTCCGGACGGCAAAATCCTGGCCGTGACCAACAACGGACACAGCGACCAGTTTGTCTCCATCATCGATGTCGCCGGGCGCAAACAGGTGCAGACGCTGCCGGTGCGCGCGTCGTTTTTCGGCATCGATTTTAGCGAGGACGGCGAGCGATTGTTCGTCTCCGGCGGCGCCAATAATTTGGTCTATATTTTCCAAAGAGACGATACGCAATTCAACCTGGCCGATTCCATTTTGCTGACGCCGCAAAAAAGCGAATGGTTTGTCACCGGCCTCGTCTCGGCGAAAAACGGCGACCTGCTTTACGCCGCCACCAAGACGAAAAAGACGTTGTTCAAGGTGGCCGTCGCCGTCAAAAAGGTCGTCGCCGAACATCCCTTTGAGCACTTTTTGTACGACGTCATTCTCACGCCTGACGAGAAAAAGGTCTATGTCAGCCTGTGGGGCGGCGGCGCCGTGGCTGTGCTCGACGCTGAAAAATTAACCGTTCTCAAAATGATCAAAACCGGCGATCATCCGAATAAAATGATCGTTTCTGCCGACAGGCTGTACGTCGCCGACGCCAACACCGA